>NZ_WIAE01000006.1:0-268876 GCF_009828605.1 Arthrobacter zhaoguopingii
GCCGGATTTTCAGGAGGCGGACGAGGTGTCTGACCTGGTATTGCTTATAGCCGTTGGACATCCGGTCGGGCTGCTCGAGAAGGCCGATCTGGTGATAGTGACGGACCGTGTTCACGGTGGTCCCGGCGAGATCCGCGATTTCCCGTGTGCTCCAAACCATCCTTATCCCTCCTTCCTAGATCATCTTCGGCAGTTAGATGTTGCGCGCCAGCGCGGGTTCGTCATCCAGCCTCCGATCGATTGAACCCAATGTTCCCACCACACGCTCAAGGAAGGAGTTCCCCCGACGTTGACCGGTTCGGGATGATCGATCGGACTGCATCGGTGATCGGCGTTCGGCCGCTGGTGACTTCGAGAATCTGCCGGGTCACCTTCGGCTGAAGGAGGAGTTCGGTCAGAACCTCCGCCACATCCTCGCGCGAAATATCCTCGTGTACGGCCGCGGGGCCAAGGAAGACCGTCCCCTGGCCCGGGCGGTCCTGCAGGAGGGATGGCCGGAGGATCAGCCAGTCAAGGCTGCTTTGGCTGACTTTGATGTCCATGAGCTTCTTGACCGCGAAGTAGTATTCTTCGTCGTCGCTGAGGTCTCGTTCACGCCAGGCTTCCGGAAATACCGAAACGAGCGCGAATCGTCGAACGCCGGCACGTTCTGCCGCGGCGAGAGCGTTGTCGACCGCGACCCTGTCGATAGCGTCCGTCTCTTCCTTCGCGCCGCCATTGGAACCCGCTGCAAACACAACCGCATCAACACCGCTCAAGAGGGGTGCCAGGGCTGCCGCATCCATGTCAGCCAGGTTGCCGACACGGGTGGAGACGCCCTGCACTTCCAACCGGCGTTGCTGATCCTGAGTGCGCACCAGTCCGGACACCTGACTGCCTCTCTCGATCAGACGTTCTGCAAGGAGCCCACCCACGGCACCACTGATACCCATAATGAAAACTTTCACAGGCTCACTCCCTGAAGTTGATATCGACTGTCGCCGTCGGAACGCCTTACCAGCCGAGCAGGCCCAGGACTCCGGTCGCGGCCGCGGCGACGGCGGCGGTCCATAGGATGATGGCGATGGCCTGCCACACAAGCACCCGCTGCTTGCTGACCCCTGAGGCGATGAAGAACGCTGCGGTGAGCTGGGTGGGAAGGGCCAGCGGCGCCAGCAGGCTTGCCCCCGGCACGCCGAACCTGGTCAGCCATCCCCGCAGGCGGGTTTGGCCCTTGGCCTGCCGGGCCGACCGCGGGGCCGATCCCGGGGCCTCGAGCGTCTGGACGGTGCCGCCGTCGGGTCCGCTGGCGCCTGCCCGCCGCGCGACGACCATCTGGCGGGCACGCGAGCTCAGCAGCACCACCACGAGGACGCTGAGGAAATTGCCCACGGCGCCGGCGATCCCTGCAACGATCGGGTTGACTCCCGCGATGATGCCCAGGGCCGCCGAGCCCTCGCCCTCGACATAGGGGATCATCCCGACAAGGCCCACACCCAGCGGCTGCAGCACCTCCGGGACCTGATTCACGAAGTCCTGAAGGCCTTCAGATAAAGCAGACATGCTATTCTCCTTGATGTTTCCCGGCCGGGAGTTCCCTCGCCGGCCTGGTCGGGCCCTCATGTGAGGGCCCTGATTGTGTTGATGTCGTCATTGAAGACCCTGTGCCAACAACAGGGTCAAGGGTATGTGACCAAACCCACGTCACAGGAGCGGCGGCCGGCGGCGGACTACGCGATCCCGTGCGCTACATTCGCCCCGCGCAGCGGAGATTGACGGATCGACGAGGGAGTGGAACGGCTCAGCGGAGCCCGCCACAGCATGTCGCCGCACGCTTCAACCGAGACGCCTCAGTGATTCGCACCAGGCGGCGTGATCTGTCACCACGGGCCGATTGGCGTCCGAAGGCCTGCCGGCGTCGCTAGAATTGAGCGCGCCAGTCGCGGATGAGCTGCGCGACCTCGTCGAGGTTCGATTCCAGCAGGAAGTGCCCTCCGTCAAGCAACTGAACCTGGGCGTGCGAGGCGTCCTTGAGAAAGGCCTTGGCACCGTCCGGGCCGAAGATCTCGTCGTTCCTGCCCCAGACTGCCAGGACGGGCACCTGCGATTCACGCAGCCACTGATGAACTGCCGGGTACAGCGTACGGTTCGTGTGATAATCACCGAACAGAGCCAGTTGCACCCGGTCCATCCCTGGCCGGTCCAGAAGGGCGAGGTCATGTTCCCATGCGTCGGGATCAATTGTGGTCACATCGGGAACCCCGTGCTTGTACTGCCATTCCACGGCTTCCCGTTCGAGCGCCGGCCGCAGGGCGAGCTCATTCGCGGGGGACGGGTCGGCGCCATACGCCCAGATGGGAGCCCAAAAGTCCGGCACGAAGCCTTCCTCGTAGGCGTTGCCGTTCTGGGAGATGACACCTTCAATCGACCCCGGGTTGGCCAACGCGAGCCGCCATGCGATCGGCGCTCCGTAGTCCTGGGTGTACACGGTGTACTTTGTGACGCCAAGGCCCGCCAACAGCCCGGCCGTCATTTCCGCCAGCGAGTCGAAGGTGTAGTGAAACTCATCCACCGACGGCGCCGAAGAGCGTCCAAAACCGATGTGGTCGGGCGCGATGACGTGATACTCGTCCGCCAGGGCGGGGATGAGGTGCCGGAACATGTGGGAACTGGTCGGGTATCCATGCAGGAGAAGCAGCACGGGTGCACCCACCGGCCCGGCTTCCCGGTAGAACATGCTGAGACCGTTGACCGTGGCGACGCGGTGATGGACTGTAGTCATAACTAACTCCTAAAAGGTCTATAGTGGTTAGTGGAAATGTAGCACAAACGTTGACACCCTTCGCAGGTGAGCAACGCGAAAGGGTGAGGATGGTTTCACAGAGCGCGGGCCCGGACGAAGACCTTCTCCTGGCGCTGCTGAACAGCGCCCCCGCCGTCGGCGGCCGGATCACCGAGGAGCTCCATGCGCGAGCAGCCGGAGAATTTGCGGTGAGGTTCGGCGGCACCGGTTCCGATGCCGAGCTGCAGCAGCTGCGGCTCATGAGGCAGGTGCTTCAAGACGTCATCCGGGCGGCCGAAGGAGCGACCGAGCGCCTGACCGAGTTGCTCTCCGATATCTCTCTCGTGCCGGAGCCGTCTCCGGCAGGTATCCAGTGGCGGCTGGAAGCGGATCCGCCGAAACGACTCGCAGCACGTGCGGCCCTGGCGTGGGCCCGCTTCGCTGAGTCGACACCGGGTCGGCTCAAGGCGTGCGCGAACAGCGACTGCAACCTGTTCTTCATCGATCGCAGTCGACCGGGGACTGGTAGGTGGTGCTCGATGACCACGTGTGGGAACCGTATGAAAGCCCGCGCGCATGCCAGCCGCCAGCGGACCAGCCGTGCCACGGATGCGCACTGACGCCGGGTCCGGATGGAGGCAGGCGGTTCGAGCAGTCCCACGACCACTGACTCCAATAGGACTTAATCATCTAGGGGCGCCAAGGTTTCAGCAGATGGACGTCTTGAAGTTCGACGATTTCGAGGTGTCGAGGCCGGTGGTCGAGGTGTAAGAACGGCCGACTTGGGTCTGCATGACGGTGCCATCACTGGTGCGGATGACCGCGCTGTAGCTCAAGTGGTCCGGCCGCTGGGTCGCAGCCACCACCCCGCCTGCTGCGATCTCCATCGCCACGCGGTCATGGTCAGTTCCCCGCGCTTGCCGCACAGCCTCGGCCTCTTCCTGTCGAAGGACATGATGGCCTGGACCGACTTGTGCGCGGACGTCGTCGCCGAATTTCCCTTCGTGCCCGAAGGCAGCTAGTCGGTCATCGAGGGCGAGACGACTGACGTCCACGAGCTCCACACCACGACGATGTACACGACCGGCGACCCCGACGTCGTTGTCATGGAGTGGAGCGTTGCAGGAACGGTCGTGAGGACCGGCAGCACCTACGCCATGCGCTACGCGGCCTTCGTGACGTTCCGCAGCGGTGAGATCGCGACCTACCGCGAGTACTGGAACCCGCAGGTCTTCCTCGCGGCTCCGGACGGCCAGGGCTTCTGATGGGTGGCGGTTGACGCGGAGGCTGCCTTTAGGGAACTCAAGCGGAAAGCAGCGAAGGAGTCCACGCCCGAAAATGCGGCATTGCCCGCACCGCCTCCTGTAACCATGCCCGGTGGGCTGGCCGCGAAGGCTCTGGCAAGGCGACGGCACGACACGCGCTAGCGGCTGCACCGTATGTGAGAAGTTTGACCGGCACGCTCCGCAGGACTGTCACTGCGACCATCGCCGAAGGTCACGGCACTCGCGAAGTCAGTCCAGTCATTGAGCGGCCTGGTGGTTTTGACCTCCACTGGGTGGGTGTCGCGGGCTCGGTGAGGGTTCCGCAGCGTTCGCTCTGTGGTTCCCTCACCGAGGGTTTGTGGCTCCGGCCGTGGGCCAGGGTGCGGGTGGTTCCTTAGACGTCGCGTTTCTTGGTGACGATGAGGGCGGCGGCGAGGAATGCCAGTGCCCAGGCGCCCATGACGAGTCCGCCCTGGAGCTGGGTCAGGGCGTCATCGGCCGCGGTGACGGCGACCATTTTGTTGCCTGCCTCCCCGGGCAGAAAACGTGCGGCGTCGGTGACCCAGGCGGCCAGTCCTGACAGGAGCTGCATGATGACGGGCAGGACGAAGAAGATGCCGACGGCGGTGACCACGCCGCCGGCGGTGTTGCGCAGCAGGATGCCCAGGGAGATGGAGATGACCGCTACGAGGGCGAGGTAGGTTCCGGTGTTGATGATGCTCGCCAGGACGCCGTCCTGGGTGAGGGCGAAGTCAAGGTCCTGGCTTCCAAGGATGGGCTGGGCGATCAGGTAGGACACCAGGGCGCTGAGCAGGCCGACGAGGAAGGCGACGGCGGCAATGACGGCAGTCTTTGCCAGCAGAGCCGGGGTGCGCCCGGGGACCGCGACCATGGTGGAGCGGATCATTCCCGTAGCCCACTCGGAGGCGATCAGGACCACAGCCAGGGAGGCGATGAGCAGTTGCCCGAAGATCAATCCCGACGACGGTGTGGTGAGCGCATCAACGGCAGGGTCGCCGGGGCCCTGCGCCTGGAAGTTGGCGGGCATGCCGCCGTCATTCATGGTCTGTGCGATCTGGGCGTATCCCCAGGCGCCCAGTAGAGCCAGACCGACCATGACCAAAACGGTCGAGGCGATCAGGATCACCGTCGAGCGGACCGTGGTGACCTTGATCCATTCGGATCGAAGCACCCGGGTGAAGGTGATGCCGGAGCCGGGCCGGGGCCGAGGGGCGTTCTTGGTTGGTGAGGGCGATGTGGTTGTGTGTGCGCTCATGGTCGGCGTCCTTCCACGGGAATGGTGATCTGGGTGGTGTCCTCGGTGGTGGCCGGGGCGGTGGGGGAGAGGCTGTGGGACTGGTATTCGACCTCGGCCTGGGTCAGCTGCATGTAGGCGTCCTCCAGGGACAGCTGCAGGGGGGTCAGTTCGTAGACCAGGACGCCGGTGCGCTGGGCGGTCTCGGCGATCCGGCGCGGGTCGACGCCGGTGATCTCGATCAGTTCCGGTTCCAGCAGCTGCGAGCTGACGCCGTCGCCGGCGAGGGGACTCAGCAGGTCCTGCGGCCGGTCCGCGCGGACCCGGACCCGGGCCTTGCTTTGACCGTCGATGATGTCCTGGATCGGGGCGTCGGCGATGATCCGTCCGCGCCCGATCACGATCAGGTGATCGGCCGTCAGGGCCATCTCGGACATCAGGTGCGAGGACAGGAACACCGTCCGGCCCTCGGCGGCGAGGTCCCGGGCGAGGTGGCGGACCCACTGGACGCCCTCGGGATCGAGGCCGTTGACGGGCTCGTCAAGGATCACCGTCTGGGGATCCCCCAGCAGGGCCACCGCGATGCCCAGGCGCTGGCCCATGCCGAGGGAGAACCCGCCCACGCGCTTTTTCGCGACAGCGCCCAGCCCGGTGAGCTCGATGACCTCGTTGACCCGGGAGTTCGGGATGCCATGGGTGGCCGCCATCGCCCGCAGGTGGTTATACGCCGAGCGCTTGGTGTGGACCGCCTTGGCATCGAGCAGCGCCCCGACCTCATGCAGCGGGGCCTTGTGCTTTGCGTAGGGCCGGCCGTTGACGATCACCTGCCCACCGCTGGGATTATCCAGTCCCATGATCATGCGCATCGTGGTGGACTTCCCCGCACCGTTCGGGCCCAGGAATCCGGTCACCCTCCCCGGCTGGACGGTGAACGACACGGAATCCACCGCCGTCTTCGCGCCATAGCGCTTCGTAAGGGTCTGGGCTTCAATCATGGGCCAATCCTTCTCATCAATGTAGGAGTGAATGTCTTTGTCTGCACATCTGAGCACCGCGTGTTCCAACATGAAGGTCGGTTCGTCAAATCGTCCTCCTCGGAGACGTGGGCCAGCTGGGTCGATAAGTTTGCGGAGACCGAAACGGATCATGGCGTTTCAGTCCCGCCAAGTATTAGAAACTGTGTTCACACAACAGGGTCAAATTCGAATGCCCGATACGGGCAGGTTCCACCCCGGGAGTAGGGGACGATGCCAGGTGCTCACTGATACTGCACCGGGCCCTGGAGCATACCTTGGCGACGCGGGGCTAAATCTCGACCCACTCTATCACAGCGTACTAGTACGCCGTATCGGTAGATCACGAAACACTCGCCCGCCCCTGCGGCATTGTGGTGGGCGACGGCGAGCTACTCGATAAGCGGGACCCGTGCGGCGGATCGACCGGTTTCGGGTGGGCCTTCCGGCGGACGAATCAGGTTCCACCGAGTTCTTTGCGCTGGTCATAGGCGATCTGATTGCGGCGGATCGACGGGGCGTTGGTCACAGTCCAGTCGTAGAGATGCCCGAATGGTTCCCGCAGCGATTCACCGAGCGGGGTGATGGCATATTCGACGCCCACGGGTGAGGTCGGCAGCACCCGTCGTTCGATGAGACCGTCACGCTCCAACTTGCGGAGCGTCTGCGTCAGCACGCGCTGCGTGACGCCTCCGAGCCGTCGCTTGATCTCGTTGTATCTCCTGGGTTCGTCGAGTACCGCCATGCACATCATCGACCACTTGTTGGCTATCTGATCGAGGATGGGGCGACTCTCACAGTCAGGGCTGAAGACCTCCGTGGTTGTGTCCACGATGTTGCTGAACCGCTGCATTCGGTGTGTTCCTGTATCCCTAGGATGCCTAAAGTGCCTTCTTGACGAGCCTCGAACAAACTCCAAGACTAGGTATGCATTGTAAACCGAGATGCCTATCGAATACCTAGGAGAAACACGTGAGCGAATCGAGGCTGTCGGTGGACGCCACCGAGTTCGAGACTTTCCAGACAGAGCAGGACGGTCGAGTCTTGTCCGTCACCCTGAACAACCCGCCCGTGAACGCGCTCAGCGTTGTCATGATGAGTGAACTCCGGGATCTGATGCTGGCACTTCGGCAGGATGACTCGGTCGCGGTGATTGTCTTCGACAGCGCGAACCCGGAGTTTTTCATCGCGCACGTCGACATGAACATCGGCGATCAGATGGACATCCTGGGGCAGCTTGCCTCAGAGGCGCCGGAGGGAGTCAACGTCTTTCAGGCTGTCGGTGAGCTCCTCCGACAGCAACCACAGGTCACGGTGGTCAAGCTAAGGGGCATCGCCCGTGGAGGCGGTGCCGAATTCATCGCCGCAGCCGACATGACTTTCGCAGCCCGCGAAACGGCCCGCATCGGGCAGATCGAAGCACTGATGGGAATCATCCCCTCAGGAGGCGGCACCCAGTACCTCCTTGAACGAGTCGGCCGGAACCGCGCCCTGGAGCTCGTTCTGACCGGAGATGCTGTCGAGGCGGATGTCGCTGCCTCCTATGGGTGGATCAACCGCGCTATCCCTGCCAATGATCTTGATGCGTTCGTAGACCGGCTCGCCCACAATATCGCCGCTCTGCCGGACGGCGTACTCGCCGCAGCCAAGCGGATATTCACCCCCATCACACCGCTCACGGGCTACCAGCAGGAAGAAACAGAATGGGGTACCTTGTTCGGGCTTCCAGCAGCCCGGCACCTCATTGGCGACAGCCTCCAGCGCGGCGCCCAGACAATCGAAGGGGAACGTGATCTCGAGGGCCTTCTCCGACAGATGAGCAAAGATTCAAAGCCTCGTGACTGAGTAGTCGTTGAAGCCCATTCCATTGACCCTGTCCAGCACCATCCTTTCATCCCCCGAATCCAGCGATCTGTTCGTCCTCCGCCGACCTCAACTTCCCGAGCGGGTCGACCTTCTGTGATGTTTCAGGACGAGGATGCCGGCGCAAACTATGAAGGTTGACCCGAAGATGGCGGTCAACACTGTGCCGGATGGCTCCTTTATGAAAAGCCAGGACAAAACTGTGAGCACACCAAGAAGAAGCACCAGGAAAAGGGAGTTTGTACGTCCAGTCGAAGTCTTCATAGTTACACCGTACTAGTCGATGCGTCACCATACTGAATGACCCTTCCGGCCCCGGCTGAAACCTGCACCCTCCATCCCACGCTCCACACTTCCGCGACTCCGAAGGGACAAGTACAGGCCCGAACGCCATCCCTGAGAGCGTGGAGCATCGGAGAGGAGTATGGGCTGCGAGGCCTCGTCTTCTCCACCAGCGTGGCCGACCAGGCTTGTTGTGGCGATCCTGGGATGGGCGATGAGGGTTCGGAATAGAACGCCCACCGTTGTGGTTGACGCGTCAAGTAGTTAGCAGTTGGGTCAGCACATCAACAATCTAGTGATGGGTAGCAAATCATGAGTGAGCAGAAAATCATTGCAGTGGCCGGAGCGACCGGGTCTCAGGGCGGTGGCGTCGTCCGCGCTCTTCTGGCCGATCCGCAGAAGCGCTTCGCGGTTCGTGCCCTGACCCGTGACACCGGTTCTGCATCGGCCGAGGCCCTGCGCCAACTTGGCGCGGATGTTGTCCGCGCGGACTTCGAGGATGAGGGGAGCGTCGTTGCAGCGCTCACGGGCTCATACGGGGCGTTCCTGGTAACGAACTTCTGGGCGCATGGTTCCGCCCGCCGGGAGCTTGACGAGACCGCCGTCCTCGCCCGTGCAGCGGCAGCGGCCGATGTGGCGCATGTCGTCTGGTCAACCCTCGAGGACACCCGCAGCTTGCTTCCCCTCGATGACCCGCGCATGCCGGTGCTGCAGGATCACTACAACGTGCCGCACTTCGATGCCAAGGGCGAGGGCAACGCTCTTTTCGCCGACGCCGGAGTGCCGACAACGTACCTGAACACAACCTTCTACTTCCAGAACTTCATCGAGGCCCTGGCTCCCCGCCGGGGAGACGATGGGGTCCTGACGCTGTCGCTTCCCTTCGAGGAAGGCCGGCTTCTCTCCGGGGTTGACGTTGCGGACATCGGGCGCACTGTGTTCTCCATCTTCGCCGCCGGCGGGGAGTACATCGGGAAGACCCTCAGCCTCGCAGGGGATCACCTCACCGGCGCCGAGTACGCCAGCCAGCTCGGCGATGCCCTCGGCGAGCCCGTTCGTTTCCAATCGGTGCCCTACGACACGTTCCGAGGGTTCGGCTTCCCCGGCGCGGAGGAAATGGGCAACATGTTCCAGTACTACGGGGACTTCGATACCGAGTTTACCGGCGCCCGGGAACTAGAATGGCTTCGCCGGTTCGTTCCTGGCCTGAACGACTTCCGCACCTGGGCGGCCGAAAACGCGCAGGCGCTGAAGGTGGCATAACCAGCTGGCGCAGACAGCGACGAGTGGGGGGGATCACCCAGGATGGGTGATGCCCCCCCCCTCACGGTGCTGGGAGTTCCTAGCTCCTCAGTGACTCAAGATGCGCTGCGAGGCTGCGCATCGCGTCTTCGAGGACGTTCAACTGCACAGCACTAAGGGGGGCGGCGAATATGTCGCGTATTGCGTGGAGGTGCGGGGACGACGCCCTTCTATAGGAATGCGCACCCTCTGCCGTCAACCGAATCTCGGCCCCACGTTTATCACCGGCGGCGGCATGCCTACTGACGAGGCCGCGCCGCTCCATGCGGGCGAGATGATGAGAGAGTCGGCTTCTTTCCCAGCTGATGGCTTCAGCAAGCTGTGACGAACGCATGCTGTGCTCGGGCTGGTCGTACAGCGCGACCATGACCGCGTAATCACCTGTCGACAGACCCGACTCCGCCTGAAGGCGCAGGGCGACCGACTGCTTTGCGGCCTCCGATGTCTCAATGAACGCGCGCCAAGCACGCAGTTCATTCGCCGTCGGTGAGCGACGTCCGCTCGCAGCGGCTGGGCCATCGAGTGCGCGATCTGAAGATACTTCTGACATGTCAAGAATCCTATTGCCTGGGTCGACGTGGTGGCCGTCTTGAGACCGGGTCGATCCTCCCGGGTGTCACTTCACATGGCAAAGACAGGAGCCCTGCAGTGGGTGTGCAGGGCTCCTGTCTTTGCGTGATGGGTCCGGGTTGGCCTGGTGCGCGAGCCCTTTACTTGCTCATGCCCGCTGTCAGCCCGGCCACGATCTGTCGGGTGGCAACCAGAAAGAGGATGACGAGCGGGAGCGTGGCGATGACCAGGCCGGCGAAGAGGGTGGGCCAGTCGGTCTGGTATTCGCCGAAGAAGGTCGTCAGGCCCACGGGGAGCGTGTAGTTCTCCCTCGAGCGCAGGAGCACCAGGGGGTAAAAGAAGTCGTTCCAGATGGGGACGAAGCGGAAAACGATCACCGTGGCGATCGCCGGGCGCACCAGCGGCAGCATGATGTTCCAGAACATTCTGATGCTTCCTGCGCCGTCGATACGGGCCGCCTCCTCGAGCTCTTCAGGTAGTTGGCGGAAGAAGCTGGTAAGTACGAACACGGAGAACGGGACGCTCAGGGCCGCGTAGACGAGGATCAGGCCGATCTTGCTGTCCACGAGTCCCATGCCGTCAAGAAGGTAGAAGACGGGCAGGATCGCCAGATAGACCGGAAGCATCAGACCGGAGAGGAATACCGCCTCGATCACGCTGGTGATGCGGGAACGGCTCCGGGCCAGGGCGTACGCGGCCAGCAGTGAGACGGTCGTCGAGAGCACCACCGAGGAGACCGTAACCAGAAGTGAGTTCGTGAAGAAGGTGCCAAACGACGCCTGCACCCAGGCTTTGGAATAGCTGGCGAAGTTGGGATCTGCTGGCAGCCCCAGCGGATCAGCGGCCATCTCCCGCGTGGTGCGCAGTGAGTTGACCACCATGACCAGCAGGGGGAGCACTGCGATCGCCGCGTATCCCCAGAGGAACAACGAGGTCGCCGCAGCAGAGGCACTCCGCTTCCTCGGAACGCGGGCAGGGGGTGCCTCGTGCTGTGCCGGTGGTGTACGGCTGATTGCTGGAGCGCTCACGACAGAGTCCTTTCCTTGCGTCGGATCATGGTGGTGAACACCATCGCGATGCCGAAGATGAACAGGAAGAGCAGGGTTGCAAGGGCTGAGGACAGGCCGATGCCGTTCGTCGCGCCCGATTCAAACGCCGTCCGGTAGAAGATGAGCGAGAGGACATCCGTTGCGCCGGCCGGCGAACCGGATGACCCTCCCATCGCATACGGCAGCGCCAAGGCTTCCATCGCACCGATAAAGGTCAGGATGGTGACGATGCCGATGGAGGATGTGAGCAGCGGCAGGGTGATGGTGCGGAACTGCTGCCACCCTGAGGCTCCGTCGAGTGACGCCGCCTCATTCAGCTCCTCGGGGATGCCGCCCAGGGCAGCCCCGTACAGGAGGATCGGAAAGCCGAGCCACTGCCATGCCGTGACTAGGACGATCGCCCACAGAGCGGTAGACGGTTGGCCGAGCCAGGGCTGGGCCAGGCTGTCCAACCCGACGAGGCGCAGGAGTTCGTTGATCGGACCGAACAGCGGTGAAAGCAGGAGCGACCACAGGTAGCCGATCACCAGGGGGCTGACCAGATAGGGGAGGGTGTACAGCGTCTGGAAGAGCTTCTTGAACCGCTTCCTCCGGTAGAGGAAGGACGCGATGGTGAGGCCGATGGTGTTCTGGAACACCATCGCTCCGGCGAACAGCAACAGGTTGTGGCCGAGTGCCCGCGGCAGGTCCGTCTTGAACGGAGCCTCGGTGAACAGGGTAGTGAAGTTCGCGAACCAGGCCCATCCTGCCCTCGTGGTGCCCTGCCAGCTGAAGAACGAATAACTGAACGCGGTCAGCATCGGATACAGCACGAACACCGAGAACAGGAGGACCGCCGGCAGGAGGAACAGTGCCGTCGTCATCGGGGAGAGCCTGGCACTGGACCTCCTTCGGCGCTTCACCTGCGGGCGCCCGGAGATTAGCTGCTCGGGGTGAACCACTGCGACACTCCCTCTTGAATATCGCCGCCGACTTCCTTGGCCTCCTTGTCACCGAGGAACAGTTCCTGCACGCCGGTCCCCATCAGCTCCGTGCCGAGCGGCTGGCCATACCGGAAGTCGACCAGCATGAGGTAGGGGGCCGGGTTTTCCTGGTAAAGGCTCCAGATGTCGCTCATCACCGGATCGTCGAAGGTGACCCCGGGGACGGGGGAGAACTGCTTCAACTCGTCAGCGACCAGCTGACCGAATTCCCGGGACGCCATCCACTGGACCAGCTCCAACGATGCCTCCTGCTTGTCCGACGCCGCGTTGATGCCCCAGCTGCCATCGGCATAGGCCGGCGAGACAGGAGTGTCCAGAACAGATCCTTCCTTCACCGGGACCTGGAAGACGCCGAGGTCGAGATCGGGGTTCTGCTTCTGGAAGAAGCCCAGCTCGAACGACCCGCCGGGGAACATGGCGGCCTGCTCGTTGACGAAGAGAATCTGGGAGTCGGCGTAGCTCACGCCGACCACGTCTTGGGGCATGTAGCCCTGAAGGTCCTTGAGTGTCTGGATGGATTCGACATACGTGGCGTCGGTGAAGTCCTTGGTGCCCTCCTGGACGTCCTGCCGGAAGGATTCGCCGCCGTAGTGGGCCGAACCGAAAATGTCCTGGATGAACGGCATCATCCAGGCGTCCTTGCCGCCGACGGAGAGCGGGGTGATACCGGCCTTCTGCAGTTTGTCATTCGCAGCCATGAAGTCGTCCCATGTCTCGGGGACCTCGATGCCTTGTTCTTTGAAGATGGCTTTGTTGTAGAAGACCTGCATCACCTGGGTCGCGAACGGCACGCCGTAGACCTTGCCGTCCTCTTTGCCTTTCGCACCTTCGAGGACCGTCGGATCGAATTCCTCGAGACCCGGAACGTTGCCCGAGAGATCCGTGAGGTTCCCTCCCGCGATCAGCGGCTGCAGCTGGCCGTACGCTCGAAGCTGCGCGACATCGGGTCCGTCGGACCCGGTCAGGCCGGTGGAGAGGATCTGGTTGTACTCCGTGCTCTTGAAAGCCTGGAAGTCCACCTGCACGCAGGGGTTCTTTTCTTCATACACGTCGAAAATCTTCGCGTAGGCCTCGGCGTCCTCAGGGCGCCAGGACCACACGCTCAACGTCTCGGGGCTGGCGCAGTCGGCGGCTGCCGCCCCGTCTGCGGACTCCGGGGTGGAGCCGGAACCGGGTGCACACGCGCTCAGCGGCAACAGGGTGAGTGCCAGGGCCGTTACCGCTACCTTGGATCGGATATTCATTGTCCAGTTACTCCTCATGCTGTGGTGGTGGAGTTGGAGCCCTGAGTGTTCAGGAACTCTGTCGCGGCACGAACGCTGCCGCGGGTAGAGGCGAGCGCGGCGCGTGCGTCCTCAGGTGATACGTCATTGAACATGCAGAGCAGGGCGACGCGGAGGTCGCCGTCACTGAGTTCGAGGGAGGACCTGCACAGGTCCTCCTCCTGCCCGGTCGCTTCCATCAGGATGCGAACGGTCCGCGCCCGGAGCTTCTCGTTGGTCGCAACCATCGAGACCATGAGATTCGACCAGGTCTTCCCGAGCCGGATCATCAGGGCCGTGGAGAAACCATTGAGGATCAGTTTCTGCGCACTGCCCGCTTTCAACCTGGTGGAACCCGCGAGGATTTCGGCCCCGGTGTCGGCGATGAGGACAAAGTCCGCCAAGGAGCCAAGCTCCGGCTCCCGGGCACAGGTGATGAGGGCGGTGGAAGCACCTCGTCGGCGGGCCGTTTCAAGTGCCCCGCCGACGTACGGGGTCCGGCCGGAGGCCGCAATACCGACACAGACATCGCCCGGAGCGACATCAGCCGCATCGGAGGCCCCCGATTCCCAAGAATCTTCGACGTTTTCCAGGGCCCTGACGAGGGCCGCGTCGCCGCCGGCGTGATGGGCGACCACCACACCTTCTTCAAGGTTGAATGTCGGCAACAGTTCTGCGGCATCCAGTACGCCGAGCCGCCCTGAGGTGCCGGCGCCGAAGTAGTGCACCCGGCGTCCGCCTTGAACTGCCTCGACCGCGCGGTCGACGAGTTGGGAGAGTGGCGGCAGAACGGCGCGGACAGCGCCGGGGACAACTGCGTCCTCGTTATTCATCGCCTCGAGAATAGCGATCGTGGAACGAGTGTCGAGATCCACGGTCGCCGGGTTTCTGCGCTCGGTGCTGATCTCCAGCCAGGCCCCACCTGGCCGTGAGTCTGCGATGGACTGATGGTTCACAAGATTCTCCGTTTCGAGTGCATGAAGCCCTGCTCGGTGATCGCCATCACATAAAGCTAGGGTTCGGGTCGATCGATGTCAAGGATGTACAGAATCGGTTCCATGTTAGAAACTTCTTAACACGCCCCGGTTCCTGGAACCTTGGTACCTTGTGAACCGGGGGCGCACTGCTCTAGCTGAAGGAGGAGCGTTGGAAGACATCGACACCGCTGCAATGTCACGTGCCGTGCTGGCCCGGATCAGGGCGCTGCTGCCTTCGCTTCGCCCCTCGGAGCAGGCGGTTGCCGCCGTCGTGCTCGCCGACCCCGAACGCGCCTCGTCGCTGTCCATTGGCAACCTGGCCGATGTCTGCGTGACATCGACGGCCTCAGTGGTGCGGTTCTATCGGAAGGTGGGATATGCGCGCTACCAGGATTTCCGGCTCGACCTTGCCCGCGAGGCGACGCGCGAGCGAACGGTGAACGATGTCCCGGACGGGGTCTACGAAGACATCAGCAAGACAGACACGCTGCACGACGTCGTCGCGAAGATCGCGGCGGCCGAGGCGATGTCCATCGCGGACACGGCGGAACTCCTAAATGTGGATCGCCTCTCGCAGGCGGTTGGCGCCGTCCGCAAGGCGCGCCGTATCGACATCTCCAGTGTCGGCGCCGGCGCATGGGTGGGGCAGGATCTCCAGCAGAAACTCCACCGCATCGGGCTGGTGGCCCACAGTTGGTCGGACGCGCACTCGTCGTGGACCTCCGCAGCGTTGCTGAGTTCCGACTGCGTCGCAATCGCCATCTCCCACTCTGGCGAGACCATGGATACCGTCGAGGCGCTGCGGATCGCCCACGACGCCGGAGCCACCACGATCGCGATCACGAACCATGGGGACTCTTCGCTCGGCAAGCACGCCGACATCACGCTCACCACCGCCGCCCGGGAGACGCCGTTCCGCTCGGGCGCCATGGGCAGCCGCATCGCCCAGATGATGGTCGTGGACTGCCTCTTCATGGGGGTGGCGCAGAAGGCCTACGACCAGGCCGTCGATGCCCTGGGTAAAACATACGCGGCAGTCCATCCCCGCAGGACCTGACCAACGCCCGGCCGGGCCGTCACCGCAGACAAACTACGCACATTTCCACGGAGGACTGATGCCCGGAAAGACGAAGCGCGCTTCCGTCAGTATGGCAGCGACGGGCCGGCCGGAGGCCGACGGGCAGAGGTTTCCCCGAGTCGGGGCCACGACGCGGCTTGTCCTTCGCTACTATTCGGTGAGCCAGATGGCTCACCGATTCCAGGTCAGTTCTCTGGGCGGCGCCGAAGCGCAGCTCCGGTCATCATCCCGTGAGGGGTGTTGGACCACGGCGAAGTTCCACATCCCGGAGTGCGGCGCGGACGGCTACCTCGGGTTCACCGTCACCGGTGACAGCGCCTACGGCACAGACCGCCGGTACGTGCGCGCAGCGGATGGTGTGGCAGAAGCATGGCTTGTCGATGGAGACCCCCGAGTCTTCGAACAGCCCATCCCGCTGCCGCTGAACGCCGTCCTCCGACGAGGCCTCAAGGCGTACCTGCCGGTTACGGCGCTCCCGGGCACGCTGGGCGTCGAGCTGTCGGAGGGCAGGAACGCCTACGCGTTCGACGGAGCGCCGCCGGGCACCCTCGAGATCCTGACGATTCGCCGCGGACGGGACTGTGTGGATCTGTCCACGGCAACGGACCGTGCCGGGTGCAATACCTCAGGCACCATGCCGGCCGAGCACGCCGACACAGCGTTCAGGGACATCGACGGCTTCGCAGCGCACGGCACCTACTACTTCTCCTTCGACGCGGTGGAAGCGCTTTTTCACGTGGGAACTCTCCTGACCGATGCCGAAGCGTTCGTGCTGCCCCGGGCACGCACCGCCTACGACGCCGTAGGGGCGGCGGCATCGCCCGAATCTGTCGGCTTCTCGAGCGGGCGGCTGGCGGACCTCGACGGGTTCATCACCAGCCAGGTCGAGGCGGGCGCGTGCACGGTGTCGCTCAGTATCGTCAAGGACGGCAAGCTGGTGAAGGAGAGTGCGTACGGGTATTCGAGAAAGTACGACACCCCCTTCATCGATGGCGCCTACCGGCCGGCACGGCCGCTGCCGCCGGAGGAATGGGAGGCGACGCACACCGACACGCTGTTCGACCTGGCCTCCAATACGAAGATGTATTCCACTAATTTCGCGGTTCAGCAGCTCGTCTCCCGGGGCGCGCTGGACCTCGACCGCACCCTCCAGTCCTTTCCTGGGTGGGAGAAGTTCACCGACGCCTACAGCGTGTACAGCGGCAAATGGACAATCGGCGGTACCGGCGGTATCACGGCCCGCCAGGTGGGCAAGGACGCCGTGACCATCCGCGACATCCTCCGCCACGAGGCCGGCCTGATCCCCGACCCGGAATACCCCAACCGGCTCGCGGCAGGGGAGCTGTACCACCAGAACACCGACCCCGCGGACCGGTCCGGAATCATCGACGCGATCTCGAAAACACCGCTGATGTACGCCCCGCGGACCACCTTCGCCTACAGCGACGTCGACTACCTGATTCTCGGCCTCCTCGTGGAACAGCTCTCCGGGCAGCGGATCGACAGCTACTTCGCCGACCAGATCGCCGGACCACTCCAGCTCCGGAGGACCATCTATGCGCCGTTGGACCACGGGTTCTCCAGGACTTCCATCGCGGCGACGGAACTCAACGGCAACACTCGCGACGGCAACGTCACGTTCGGCACCCTGCCCGGCGGCGCTCCGGTCCCGCTGCGCTGCCACACCCTCCAGGGTGAGGTTCACGACGAAAAAGCCTTCCACACCATGGGGCAGGTCGCTGGCCACGCGGGACTGTTCTCAACCGCCGGGGACATGGCCGTCCTCACACAGCTCATGCTTAACGACGGAATCTACAACGGACAGCAGCTGTTCACCGCGGAGGTCGTGGACGCCTTCACGCGGCCGCACGCCGTCGACCCCGCAGTCCCCGGGTCGGCAACGACGGGCCTCGGCTGGCGCGTCAACTCAACGATTGAGTCCTCCTACCACTTCACCGGTGGGCCCGGCCGCAGCACCTACGGCCACCAAGGCTGGACGGGCACCCTCACGGTGATCGACCCGGTCGCCAACATGACGATCTCGCTCCTGGGCAGCGTGCGGCACTCACCGGTCGTATCACCGCCCAACGGCTTCGCCGGGACCGCGTTCCCCCTCGCCGACTTGGTGTCCCTCACCGCCCGCATTTACGGGGCACTTGGGAAAAGCAGCAACCAATACTCTCCGCTCGCAGTGATAGCTCCCGTGCAGCCGGTATCGATTCCATCTGGACGTCCGATCAAGGATGCCCTGGACGCCCTGCCGATCTCGACCACAGTCACGACCAGCACCGGTCAGCGCCACACGGCGCAGCTCGTTTGGTCGGTCGATTCCTACCAGGGTGGGAGGCCCGGCACGTTTGCAGCCACCGCACGCGTTTCGCTCCCTGCACCGGTCATTCAACCCGCAGAGCCGGTCGAGCTGGCCTTGTCCACAACTCTGACCGTTTACCCGGAAGTGCCCGGCGCCGGATCCTGATATTCCTGGGCAGATGATTCCGGGGTTCCCATGGCGGCACGGTGCGCCACCCCGACCGCCGGGCCCGCCTTCGGTTGAGGGCCCTGCTGCGTCCTCGCCGCTGGGTTGGCGTCTTCATGAACCGGTGTGGGCTCGCCTGTATGGATGACTCCACCAGCGTCTCCGATCATGAGCTATCGCCGCTGGAGAAAGGTCGTCCTTGATTGTCAGGCGTTCCGGGTTATTCAGGAGGGCCAGTTGGATAGGACCACCTTTCCGGTGACGGTCGAGCTCTCGAGGAGCTCGTGAGCGCGCCGAAGGCCCTCGGCGTTAATTGGTTCGATGTGGGTTGTCAGCGTTGAGCGGATGCGTCCGGCGTCGATCATCCCGGAGAACTCGTTGAGGAGCTGATGCTGGTAGTAGTCGTGAGGTTCAAACAGAGGACGGGTGAACATGAGCTCCCAGTGCCAGGTGATGCTCTTGCTTTTCAGTGCATCGATGCTGCCGCCGGACTGATCGATAGATACGACCTGCCCTCGGGGTTTGATCACATCAGCAATGGCCTCCAGGTTCGCTGGAGTGAAGGAGGTGAAGACGTAGTCCACTCCGTTGGGTGCCAGCCGCTTGACGTCGCTGGTGAAGTCGCGCGGAACTACTTCGTCCGCTCCCATAAGTTGAACCCATTCCGACGACTCGGGTCTCGAAGCGACAGCGATGACCTTCAGGTCTGTGAGGGCTTTGGCCAGTTGGATGATCAGCGATCCGACACCCCCCGCGGCGCCGATTACAAGGAGCGTCCCTGAGTCCGACCGGGCGAGTTTCAGCTTATCGAACAGCGCTTCCCATGCGGTGATGGCAGTCAACGGCAGTGCTGCTGCAGCAGCGTCGCTGAGTGACTGGGGTTTGTGGCCGACGATGTTTTCCCGCACCAGGTGGAACTGGGCGTTTGTTCCGGACCGGCCGATGGATCCTGCGTAGTAGACCTCGTCGCCGACAGCGAACCTGGTGACGTCAGGGCCGACAGCGACGACGGTTCCCACAGCGTCGTAACCAATCACCCGGGGAGTCTCAAGAGACGGCGAGCCGGCCCGGACCTTCGTGTCCACGGGATTCACCGACACGGCACGGACCTCTACGAGCAGGTCAAAACCGGTAGCTTCCGGCACGGGCAACTCGAGATCCCGGAGGCTGTTGGGTGAGGAAATGGGCAGCCCCGCGTCGAAGCCGACGGCTTTCATAGTCTTCATGCGTCCACCGTACTGATTCGACCACGCACACGTGCAAGGCCCCCGGTACATATTTCGCCTTATATTCGGTTCGGACGCTCGAATAAAAGCCAGACTCGTGTTCCTCGGGGCAGCCAGCACCGGTACCCCTGCGGTGCTCTCCAAATGTTCAACGGGTCCTCCGGGCCGATGCGCGACCCGACGCATGATGGGTATGCGGTTATCGGACCGGGAGCAGCGCTGGGGGGGGGGGGGGGGGGGGGGGGTCAGGCTGGGAGGACTGTGCGGTCGAATGTCTTCCCAAGCCAGGTGAGAATGACCCCCAAGCTGTCGGGGTCGAGTTGCGATCCGTCCGTGTTGTAGCCGCTCAATGGTGAGGCGGTGATGTCGGCTGGGTCGCGGGTGTCTCTTTTGAATACGTGATTCGCGGTGGGTGGGAATGCAAAGGTGATGTTTGGATTGGAGGCGGCGGCTTCCTGGAGCGGTTCACCGTCTGCATAGACCTCGACCTGGATGTCGCGCCCGCCGATGAGCACCAGCGTGGGAATCCGCACCCTGCTCAAGTAATCACTTGCTGACTCGACCCACAGTTCGCGCGCGAACGGCAGGTTCATCGGGGCCTCGAAGCCGGCGAGGAGCGTCTTGATGCTGTCCGGTAAAGCGGGGTCGGGATTCATCGGCTCTCCGGACGCGTAGCGCGCGGCTGCTTCCTCGATCATCGGAAGGAACTCGGCGCCGCCGGGGATCTGGGCGAGTTGATGAGCCAGTTGAGATAGCAGGACCTGCTGTATCGGACGGCCCGGGGGCGCCGCGAGCATCAGCCCCGCGAAGGGGACTTCCTGAGTGCTGGTCGCGTAACGGAGGACATGAAGGGCCCCCTCGCTATGGCCGAGCCCGACGATGCGTGAGGAGTCAATCATGTCCAGCCCGGTGAGCACCTGAACGGCCGCGACCAGTTCATCCAGGTGAGACTGCATGCTGATCTTCCCGAGGAGTTTCGTGGCACTGTCCATTGCGTGGGGGCCCGAGGCCCGCTTGTCATAGCGCAGAGACGCAATGCCTGCCTGGGCGAGTGCCTCCGCGATGAGCCGCCCACTGCCATGCCTTCCGGGGACCACCGGTGAACACCAATCCCGGTCAGTAGGCCCGGATCCTGCAACCAGGATCACCGCCGGAAACGGCCCGTCACCGTCGGGCCGGACGACTGTCCCCTCCATGGTGATGCCATCGAGCTGCCACGACACGTCAAAAGAATCCGTCACCCGCTCAGTCCCACCACCAATCACCGGGCCACCGCCGCGTTGATGGAGTCCACAACGGCCCGCGGATTCTCAACGCTGAGGTAGAGCCGCTGAAAGCGAGGAGATGTTGTCTGGATCACGATGGCGGTCCTCCCGCCGGCGACGTTCCAATAATGTCGCTCGCCGTCCTTACGCCAGGTGCCAACCCATTTGTGGCCGGGTATACCCAAGCCAGGGCTACGCACTCCCTTGTATTCCTCCGTGATTCCCGGGTCATGCGTCGCTCCCCGCACCTGATCGATGGGTACTTCGATGCGTCGGACGAAGCCCCAGACCTTGTCGAGTCCTTGTGGTTCTACCACAAGGACCTTGCGGGTGTCGTCGATTGAGACCTTATTCATGAGGTTCCTCCGTTCAGGCCGGCTCGCGCCAGCAATCGCGTTCCAAGCTCCAGGGCCGCGTCGTCGCCCCACACCCCGGTGGTCTGGGCGCAGAGAGCACGTACTTCTTCGTCCCGTGCCGCCAGTTCCACCAGTGCCACCAACAGGAGTCCGTACTGGCCCTCGACATCAGCCATGGACGTTCGCAGGCACTCGACAAAAAGGCCGCGCTTGCTGCCAAAGGCAGCGTACAAACTCGCTCGATGCACACCAGTGGCCTGCACCAGCCGATCCATCGAACAGCCCTCATATCCCTCGGCGGCGAACAACCTCGCCGCCGCGGCAACGGCGGACCCGATATCAAACTCCCGCGGACGTCCCATGGTTAAAGAATACTCATTCAAGAACGACCGGTCAAGAAACTACCGCCCGAGAACGACTGAAACGGGAAGGGTGTTGCTGAAACGCACATCTTGGGTCTCCAAGCACACTCCGGGGCTCCGCCATCGCTCACACCCATGCTTCTGCTATCACAAACCATGTAGCACCGAGGACGCCTGGGGCGCGGGGGCGCATTCAAATGGGCACCGATCGGACCGGATGCACCACAGTCAGGCCGCCATTGATGCACTCGGTCTCCACGCCGTGCCAGCGGTTGTGCACAACCCGGACGTTGAAGCGACTATCGATGGGTCCGGTGGGACTAGCGGTATTCAGGGTTGGGATGCGGCTCGGAACGATCGCGATCTTTCCATTCCCCGGGGAGATTCCCCCAGGCAGGAAGACCGTTATTGCGCCGCAGCATGTCCGCCATATGAAGCAGATTCCAGGTCATGAAGGTCGTATTGCGGTTCGTGAAGTTGTTCTCCGGTCCGCCCGAGCCTGCGTCGAGGTAACTCGGTCCGGGTCCGGCTTCCCCAATCCATCCCGCATCGGCGGCGGGCGGGATGGAGAAGCCGATGTGCTGGAGGCTGTAAAGGATGTTCATGGCACAGTGCTTGACGCCGTCCTCGTTCCCGGTCAGCAGTGCCCCGGCCGTTTTTCCGTAGTACAGAAACTGACCGTTGGCCTGGGTCATACCCGACATCGAGTAGAGGCGTTCGATGGTCCGCTTGGTGATCGAGCTGTTGTCGCCGAGCCAGATGGGCCCGGCAAGGACGAGAATGTCGGCCCGCTTCACTTCAGCTGCGACGATCGGCCAGTCGTCATGGTTCCACCCCCGTTCCGTCATGTCGGGGTAGACACCGGTCGCTATGTCGAGGTCAACCGGTCTAATGATGCTCACCTCCACCCCATTCGCCCGCATGATGTCGGCACTCTTATCAATGAGACCCGAGGTGTGACTCAGCTCGGGACTGCGTTTCAGCGTGCAATTGAGGAAGAGAGCACGCAGACCCTCCGGGTTCGTCTGACGGTGCGGGGGCTGCTGAGGATCTGGCATCAATCGAGTATCCTTCGAGGCTGTTCGGTACGGACGTTCCGGCGCGGATACCGCGGATCCAGTATCAGGTCGTCCCATCGCTGGTCCCGATGATTCAATCATGTCCTTTCGGCGCAGCGGACCGTTTCCGAGACTGGAGCGCGCCTTCGAGAAATTTGAGGAGCGGTTCCGTCGGCTCCAAAACGTCGGGCACATACTCGGGATGACCGGCGAGGTAACTTTTGATGTACGGACACACAGGAACGATGATTCTCGCCTCAGCGACCGTTCTGCTGAGTGCGTACTCAGCCAACGTCCCCGCAATCCCCTGCCCTGCATACTCATCGATCACGGCCGTATGGAAGAAAATACGATGATCGCGTTCGTCATCCACGTAAGCGGCCTGACCAACGTAATGACCGCCTGCCCGTACCTCGAATCGACTGCGCGGAATGTTCTGAAATACGTTCAACTCATTCACTGACCCTCCCAGAAAAAGAGTACCAAGCACGCTCAATCTCCTCGCTCCGCGACCCAGCATCCGTTGCTGCCCACGCAGCCAGGGCGGGCGTCGGTGCGGGAGTCCGGGACGTCGTCGACCCGCCGATAACGGCGGGATGGAGGATCCTGTGACCTGCGCGAATCTCGTCTGCCGGCGCGGGTGATGCCCCCGAGTCACGATGCGCCAGCCAGACCGGGCGGCTGGTTAGAATCTCCCCATGCACCCTTCAGCGGCCGACGCTGGACCGGTGCGTCCTCGCACGTTCATCGACAAACGACGGGACCAACAATGCACACGGGTATGACGCGACCAGAGCCGCAGGCTGATATGGCGGGCGCAGGCGGGACAACTACGGCGGGGAACGGGTGGCCTGCGCTGCGCGTCTCGGAGTGGCAGGACACCCGGTCCACGCTGCACATGTGGCTGCAGGTTGTCGGCAAGATCCGGATGGCGCATGCGCCGCTGGTCAATCACTGGTGGCAGGTGCCGCTGTACGTGACGCCGCGGGGCCTTGGTACCTCGTCGATACCGTACGGCAACGGCATGTTCGACCTCGAGTTCGACGTCGTCGCGCACCGCCTGCTGGTCCGCAGCAGCTCCGGGGAGGACCGCAGCGTGCCGCTGGAGCCGCAGTCGGTGGCGCAGTTCCACGAGCGGACCATGGCGGCGCTGTCGGAGCTGGGGATCGAGGCGCCGATCCGGCCCGTCCCCACGGAGGTGGATCCCGCCGTCCCGTTCGCCGAGGACCACGCCAACACCTCCTATGACGCCGAAGCCGTCACCGCCTACTGGGGCCAGCTGATCCAGGCCGAGCGCGTCATCACCCGGTTCAGGGCCGAGTTCCTCGGGAAGGTCAGCCCGGTGCATTACTTCTGGGGCGCGATGGATATGGCCTGCACGCGCTTCTCGGGCAGGCCCGCGCCTACGCACCCGGGCGGTGCCCCGAACTGCGCCGACTGGGTGATGGTGGAGGGGTACTCCCACGAACTCTCCAGCTGCGGCTTCTGGGCCGGCGGCGGTGAGGAAGGAGCGTTCTACTCCTACGCCTATCCCGAGCCGGAGGGTTACCGGGAGACACCCATCGGCGTTGAGGGGGCGTTCTACAGCGAGGAATTCCGCCAGTTCCTGCTGCCCTACGAGGCCGTGCGGACCGCGGCGGACCCCGACGCCACCCTGCTCGAGTTCCTGCGTGCCACCTACCGTGCCGCGGCGACCACCGGATCCTGGGACGAAGAACTCCTCGTCAATCCCGACCGACTCACCAAGCACACCCGATAGGACAGGACTCTCGGTGCTATCCACTTCAAAAGTGGATAGCACCGAGAGGACGGTGCTTGGCACGAGGCGACGGGGAGGCGATTCGCTGAACCTCGGCCGGCGTAAAGATCAGCGCCAAGCGATTCGGCGACGGTATCCGGGTCCAGACAGTGGGATTCCCACTGCGCTCCGGGTTCCTGTGGGTCCAACCCGCGTTGGTGCCCGGAGGCGCCCAGATGGACGGCCGAAACCCGACATACCGTTGATACCGTCAGGCCTGGTGGTTTGTCCCGCCAATAGAGGAACCGGATCGTTCCGGGAAACGTTTCGCGCGTTCCATCAGCCATACCATGATCACCACGGCGACGTTCATGAGCATCAGAATGATCATGGCCGGCCCGGGACCGGAATCAACGCCCCGGTCGAGCGCGCTCGTGCCGTTGCCGGAGAACACGGCGTTGACGATGCCCGCGACGACGTTATTGGCGACATGGAACGCGATCGCCGCTTCGAGCCCTCCACTGATGAGCCCCACGATCACTGTGCAGGCGGAAAAGACAAAAAGATAACTGACAAACCACGGCTCCACTGACACGTGAACCAGGGCGAACAACACCCCCGAGACGATAATGCCGAAGGCAATTGCGGGGCGCACGCCACGGAACCAGGCCCCGGCTGCAGGGACGACCGCTCCCCGGAACAGCACCTCTTCGCCTGCGGACTGCAACGGTGTCGCTACCAGGGTCACGAGAATGAGGAGGAGGGTGGTGGTTCCAATCTCGACGGCACCCGTGCCGGTGGACTCAGGTGCGATCAGCCTGGTGACAGTGCCTCCGATCGCGACCAGCACGGCTGCACCGAGAAGATAAACGCGCAGGCGGCGCCAATCGAAGGACCGGTTATGGCGGAAAAGGCTCCGCCACGGGATGTTTGCCAACCGGGCCATGAGCGCTGTCGTGATCAGCCCGGCAAGGGCGGTGCTGATCCCGACCGCAAGGATCGTCAGCGGAGTAAGCACGGGTTTCAGCGGATCAGCAGGACCTTCGATCAGCGTCACAAACTGAAAAATCGCGATCTGCATAACGAGCAAGATCACAGGCACCGCGATGAGGACGATCAGGGACTTCCACCGCTGCATTCGGATATGCACGCCGAAGGGCCGGTCGGAGATCGGAGCCGAATCCTTCCTGCCGTCCTGCTCCTGCACGGAGTGTGGCCGGTCCTGAGGGACTGCGCCGCTGCTCACAGGACCACCCACCCTGCCGCACCTGCGCGCGGCGCCGCGGGGAGGCGTCCCCCCAGGTGACTTAGCGACCTCCGGCCCGAAGCAGAGCCGGGATCCCCGACGAAAAGATCGTCCATCCGTAGAACCATCATGTGTTCCTCTCAAAATAGTGTCGGCCAACATCACCGAACCGCATGACAAAGGTGTTCAACCGAACACCGAGTCCTCAGTGAACAAGACCGATAGGACACACTATCACAGCGTACTAGTACGGTGTGATAAGCGAGGATCATGCATCTACCCGGTAGGTCTTGTCGAGTTCATCCTTCGATGCGTGCGTCGGCAGCGCTGGCCAGCACGATGTATCGATAACATGGAGCGGGAGGCATAGATGGAGAAACGCGACGGCGGTGATGTCAGTTCGCGCGAGAAGGTCCTTGCTGCGGCGGCGGCGATGATGGCCGAGAACCCCGCGGCGAATCTCAGCGTGCGCGCGGTCGCGGGGCGCGCCGGGGTCAGTGTCGGGTCGCTGAGGTTCCACTTCCCCACCCAGGACGCCCTGCAGGACGCCCTGCTGGCGCGGATTTACGACCACTTCTTCCCCGAGGATCCGATCCGCGATTCCGCATTGTCCGCCCGGGATCGTCTGGTGGCGTGCCTGCGGCAGATCCTCGCTCCCAACGGAGTGGGAGCCGATGCCCGCAAAGCCTGGGCTGGGGTGTACACGGCCTTCATCGAGCCCGAACAGACCCCGGACCTCCGCTCGACCTACGCGGGGATCGAGCGTCAGTCCCTGCGGCGGGTCACCTACTGGCTTTCAGTCCTCGCCGAAGATGGCGCCCTCCAACGGGCCGATCACACACCGCAGGCGCGGTTTCTTCTCACCGTCCTCAACGGACTCGCGTACGAGCGGGCCCTGCCCTCGAGTGGACCGCTCCTGCAGTCCGAAACCACCACCCTCTACCTCGCCGTTGACGCGGTGCTCGGAACACACTAGCCGGCGACTCGCCGCGACCGGGGCAGGTGCCACAGGCGCGGTGCAGCCTTCGCGGTTACCCGTGGGCGGTGCGGGTGAGTTCGCGCCAGCGGGGGTGGTCGGTGAGGGTCACGAGAAGACACAGCGCAGTCACCGCGGCGGCGATCCACCCGGGCCAGAGTATCCAGGCGGTTATCGTTGCTGCCACGAGCTGGATCAGCAGTATGAGGATGGTGACGATGCCATGGACGGCGACCGGTCCATCCCCGCCGGGGCGGTCGCCCGGGGTGCTGAACACGGCGGGAAGCCCGATCAGCAGCACCACGGCTCCGATGGCGAGTGGAATCGAGTGCGGCCACAGCGCCCAGGCGGAGCCGACCCAGGCAATGAGTTCGGCTGTGAAGCGCAGCCCTCCGCGGAGGAGGTCGTGGCCGGGCGCCCTGGTTCCGGGTCCTGTGGATTGTCGTGCGGTTTTCATCCTGCCGGCCGATTGTCGATCACAGCGGTGGGCCCTGGCGCGGGCACCTCATGCCCATGCCCGGCATTGCCCGCTGCCGCCCGCAGGCCCTGGTCGATGAAGTCGAGCATCCAGGTAAAGCTGCTGTTGACGTCTGTGCGCAGCTGGAAGCCGTCAGAGATCTCGAGCGCCGCGAAACCGTGCAGCATGCTGCGCAGCATCCGCACCGCGTGGACCTCGTCCGCAGGATCCAGGCGGTAGCCGAGCAGCACGGCGGAAAGGGGGATGAGCGCACGTTCCAGTGCCGCGGCGAGGGGATCGTCCGGGCCAGTGGGCCGGACCCCGACGGTCGCGGCGTAGCGGCCGGGATGTTGCTTCACATAGCCGCGCAGCGCCTGGGCCGCCCCTTCGAGGGCATCCCTGCGTGCCCTGCCCTGCGTTGCATCACGCACTGCCTCGCCCAGTTCGGTGACCGCGAGGACGCAGATGCGGCGGGCGAGGTCGGCAAGCCCATCGACGTGCTTGTACAGCGAGGGGGTCTTCACTCCGAGACGTTCGGCGACGAGGCTCATGCTGAGCTCGGCGAAGCCGATCTCGTCAGCGAGGACGGCGCCGGCTTCGGTGACGGCCGCGGCATCCAATCCGGCCCTAGGCATTGTCCACTTTGGTCGTGGATGGCAGCGTCCTGCCCAGGAACGGCAGCAGCAGGGCGAGCAGCTCGCCCGGGGTCTGGGTGTGCGGGTAATGCCCGGCCCCTTCGATGACAGCAAGTTCACCGACGCCGTCGGGAAGATCGGCGATAATACGTTTACCTTCGGCGCGGGGGTCGGTCCAGTCGGGGTCGGCACTGCCCTCGACAATCAGGACCGGCCGCCGGACATTGGGCAACTGGGCGCCGGCATCGGCCGGAGACGTCTTCATCATGGCGCGCAGGTCCGCCATCCGCTCGGGCCGGCTCACGGTGTCCCGGATGCGCCCGGACTCGCGCTCCCAGTCGGCGGGTTTGGCCGGGACCGCCAGGTCCAGATAGGCCAGCCACGCCTTCACACTGCCGGTCATCAGGACCTTCGCGAGCCGGATCGTGCCGGCCCGGTAGTCCTTGTGCCGGAGCAGGCCGCCGAGGTCGGCTGTCTGCCTGCGGGTGAAGGGGGCCAGTTCCGCGACGCCGGCGACCAGGTCGGGCGCTGTCGCGGCGGCGATGGTGGCCGCGCCGCCGCTGATCGAGTGGCCCACAATTACTGCCGGGCCGCCGAGTGAACGCACCAGGGCGACAAGGTCACCGGCGATGTCGGTGCGGCTGTAGCCGTTCCAGCCGGTGCTGGATTCGCCGCAGCCGCGGATATCCATGTTGGCGACCCGGTAGCCGGCGGCCACCAGGGCCGGGGCGATGAAGCGGTAAGAGTGCCGGCTGTCGCCTATGCCATGGGCGAGGATCACGAGGGGTCCCTCACCGCTCAGTTCGTAGGCGATGGTCCCCTCAGGGGTGCTCATGTGCTCGGTCATGACAGCCTCCAAATGGCTAATAGTAATAGCTTAAAGCTAAACCGTTTAGCCGAATCTGTCAAAGCCCCACAGCGCCACCATGTGGTGGTTGGAAAAGTGGTGTCGTTTCGGGGGAGCGGGGAATCAGCTTCGCCGACGCAGTGACGAATCGAGCAGGGCCGGCGGGGCGTCGTTCTTCTCCTGCGGTGCGAGATCGGTGCCGGGTGGCACGATGGCATCGATCGCGTCAAGGATGTCTGCGGACAGGACGGTGTCGGCGGCGGCGATCTGGGAGTGCAGGTGATCCATGGTGCGCGGTCCGATCAGTGCGCTGGTGACCGCCGGATGCGCTGTGACGAAGCCGAGCGCGAGCTGAATCATGGTGAGGCCGGCGCCGTCGGCGACCCTGGCCAGCTGTTCAACGGCGTCAAGCTTCGCCCGGTTGACGGGAGTGGAGACGTCGAATCTGTGCTGCATGAAGCCCGAGCGGTTCGTGCCGATCTCCTGGCCCTCGCGGATGGCGCCTGAGAGCCATCCGGAGGCGAGGGGGCTCCACACCAGGACACCCATGCCATACTCCTGGGCGGCGGGAAGTACGTGGGTTTCGATGCCGCGCTGCAGGATTGAGTAGCCGGGCTGCTCCGTGGCGTAACGGCTCAGGTGGTGCGAGCTGGCGGCCCACTGGGCCTGGACAATGCGGTACGCCGGGAAGGTTGAGGAGCCGAAGTGGCGGATCTTGCCGGCGCGCTGCAGGTCGGTCAGAGCGGAGAG
This sequence comes from Arthrobacter zhaoguopingii, assembly GCF_009828605.1. Taxonomy (NCBI): domain Bacteria; kingdom Bacillati; phylum Actinomycetota; class Actinomycetes; order Micrococcales; family Micrococcaceae; genus Arthrobacter; species Arthrobacter zhaoguopingii. The sequence continues at coordinate 29,053 of NZ_WIAE01000006.1, forward strand.
GGTTTCTTCATCGCTGGTCCTCGGGTCCCAACGGTGGATCTGGTAGAGGTCGATGTGCTCGACGTTGAGCCGGCGCAGGCTCGCCTCCAGTTCCGTGATCAGCCAGCGCCGGGAGCTGCCCTGGTGGTTGCGCTCGTCGCCCATGGGCAGGCCCGCTTTGGTGGCGAGGACGACATCGTCGCGGCGGCCGGCGATCGCCTTGCCGACCATTTCCTCGGACTGGCCGCCGCTGTACACGTCGGCGGTGTCGATCAGGTTGATCCCGGCCTCGAGGGCGGCGTCCACCAGCGCGGTTGCTTCGTCTTGTGTGGTCCGGCCGATCTTCCCAAAGTTCATGGCGCCCAGCGCGAGCGAGCTGATCTGCAGGCCGGTGCGGCCGAGGGTGTTGTACTGCATGAGGGTGTCCTTTTCGATCTGGGTGGGGTTGGGTTGTGAGGAGCTATTTGCTGTCGATGCGGCCGAGCGGAGCCGGGTTCTCGTCAAGCGCGGTGACGCTCTCGCGCCAGCTCGGATCGGTGGGAGACAGCGCGCTGCGCAGGTAGGAGGAGGTGGCGTGCTGGATGAAGGCGACCCGGGTCGGATTCTCGTCGGTGGTCTCCGCAGCTCCGTAGCCGGGAATTCCTCCCAGCGAGTGTTCTGCCCCGAAGACGGTCAGCAGGCTCTTTTTGCCCGGACTGAGATGGTAGGGATCCGCGCACCAGTCCGCGCCCCGGACGCTGAGGGGGGTGCGGTCCCTATCTCCCGCGATGACGAGGGCGGGGGCGGTCATGTCGGTGAAGCTTTGGTTCAGGAAGGGGTAATTCGCTGCGGCGAACTCCGTCAGATCAGCGCCGCCCCTCCCGGGGGCGGCCAGCAGCACGCCAGCCGTGATCCGAGGGTCGGACAGGTCCGCTCCCGGCCCGCCGTCCGGCCCCATGACCCGCGCACCGAGCAGCTGGCCGACTGTGTGGCCGCCCCAGGAGTGGCCGGCCGCGGCGATCCGGCGGTGGTCCAGGCGCCCGGCCAGGCCCGGCACGGCAGCTTCGATGGAGTCGAGCTGGTCAAGGATCTGTTGGAGGTCGTTCACGCGGAAGCGCCATCTCTCGGAGAACCGTGGGTCCTGAGGGTGGAGGTTCAGCATCCGCGAGTCGAGGTGGGTTGGCTGGATGACGGTGAAGCCGTGCGCTGCCCAATGATCGACCAGAGGGCCGTAGTCCCTCATAGACGAACCATTGCCGTGGGAGAAGACGATCACGGGCAGCCCGCGCCCGGTCACCGGAGCGGAGACCCGCACCCGGAGGTCGTCACCGCGGCCGCGGACCGGCAGCACCACCGGGCTGACAGACATGACCGGAACCGGAGCACCGTCGGCCGGGTCTGCATGCGAGGAGAGAAGATCTGTCATGCCACGGGCTTTCCGTCGGGAGGGGATGATGTGTCGCCCGGACGCCGCCTGTAGGTGAGCTATCCGGTCTGACATACTTACTAAAAGGAACGTTGCTCCGTTTGACTATACGGAACGCTGTTCCGTTTAGCAACGTGGACAAAAGAGGATCAGGGATATGAGTCTGGACGCCGGGCAGGCAGGGCAGGGGATTCAGCGGAAACGTGCGGATTCCTTACGCAATGAACAGGTGCTCCTTGCCGCTGCCGCTGCTGTCTTTGTCGCCTCCGGCGTTGACGCGCCGGTACGCGAAATAGCAGGCAAGGCCGGGGTAGGGGTCGGCACGATCTATCGTCACTTCCCGACCCGCGCGGACCTCATCATCGCCGTGTACCGGCACCAGGTGGAGGCGTGTGCCGAGGCCGGTCCGGCCCTGCTGGCCGCTACCGAATCCCCTCATTCGGCGCTCGGCCGGTGGATTGACCTTTTCGTCGAATTCCTCGTCACCAAGCACGGCCTGGCCGCAGCTCTGCAAAACGACAGGGACGGCTTTGACGCCCTGCACACCTACTTCGTCGACCGGCTGGTGCCGGTGTGCGCGCATCTGCTCCGAGCCGCCGTGGCAGCAGGGGAGATCGACCCGGACATAAGCGCCTATGAACTTATGCGCGGGGTCGGCAATCTATGCGCCGGCGCCGGCAAGGATCCGCGGTACGACGCCGACCGGCTGGTCAAACTGCTCATCAGGGGGATCGCTCGACCCGCTCTGCCGCCGACCGACGATTAAAGGGAACCGGAAGGCAGGACCCCGCCGGCTCGTAGGCGCCCAGCGCAGGCCCAGGAGGAGGACAGACGAGGAGGCATTCACCTCTCCGCACTGCGGGCCCGGGCCCGCCTATCCTTAGGCCATGAACTCCGGCCCGCGTCTGCGCCTCGTCCTGCCGCACCAGCTCTTCGACCAGCACCTTGAAGCTGCAGATGGCACGGTGTTTGTGCTCATCGAGCATGATCTTCTCTTCCGTCAGTACGCGTTCCATTCCCACAAGCTGGTGCTGCACCGTGCGTCGATGGCCCGCTTTGCCCGCCGCCTGAGCGGGCACGGCTACGAGGTCGTCGTCCTTGCAAGCGATGCCGGCCATAGCTCCTCCGATCAGCTCGCCGGGCTGGTCCGGAAGCGGAACCCGGTGCAGGTGACCTGGTTCGACGTGGTCGATGACTGGCTCGAGCGGGACCTGTTCGCAGCGCTCGCCGACGGCGGCTACCGGATGCGCCGGGACGACGTGTTCGAGACACCGAACTTCCTCACCGACCGGAGGCGGATCGATGACTGGTTCGCACACAATGACTCCCGGATGCAGGACTTCTATGTGTGGCAGCGCCGTCGACTCGGCATTCTGCTCGACGACGGGGAACCCCTCGGCGGGAGGTGGTCCTTCGATGCCGAAAACCGAAAGAAGCTTCCGCGCGGTTATAGCCCTCACGTGGTGGGCCGTTTTGCGCGCCATCCCGTCCTCCGGTCAGAAGGGACCCTCGATATTGAGGCGCTGATGGGGGACGGGGCTGGTGACCGGATGCATCCCGCGGTGGACCTCGCGATCGCCTGGGTGAGTGCCGAGTTCCCGAACGCTCCGGGGGACCCCCACCTGTTCGCCTGGCCCACCAGCGGCGACGAAGCGCGCCGGCACCTGCAGGAGTTCGTCAGCGAACGATTGAAGGAGTTCGGACCCTACGAGGATGCGATCTCCACTGCGCATCCGTTCATCGCCCACGGTCTGCTGACGGCAGCGCTGAACATCGGACTGCTGGACCCGCGGGACGTCGTGCGGGCGGTACTCGAGGGAGCCGATGCCGATACCCCACTCGCCTCACTGGAGGGGTTCGTGCGGCAGGTGATCGGGTGGCGTGAATACATGCGGGCCACTCACCGGACCAGCGGCCGGCAGATGCGTACTTCGAACCACCTCGGGCACCAGAACGCACTCGGGGACGGGTGGTGGGATGCGCGCACCGGACTGGCGCCCGTGGACATGGTCATTTCCCGGGTACTCGCCACCGGGTACGCGCACCACATCGAGCGGCTGATGGTGCTCGGCAACGCAATGTCCCTGCTGCGGATCCACCCCGATCAGGTATACGAGTGGTTCATGGAGCTGTTCATCGACGCGTACGACTGGGTGATGGTCCCCAATGTCTATGCCATGAGCCAGTTCGCTGCGGGCGAGGAAATCACGACAAAACCCTATGTCTCCGGCAGCAATTACCTGCGGAAGATGTCAGACCTCCCCACGGGGCAGTGGACGGCCGACTGGGATGGCTTGTATTGGACGTTCATCGAGGATCACCACGCAGTTCTGAAAGGGAACCCGCGCATGCGGATGATCGTCTCCCTGCTTGAGAACATGGACCCGGATACCTTGAACGACCACCGACGCCGCGCCCGGGTGTTCCTCGACGGGGCACACGAGACAGCACTGCTGAAAACGACGCCGGCGCGCGATACGGCTCGTGAACCGTGAATGTGGTGTGTTCCCCGCGAATTCGTGCAGCGCAGCTCCTCAAAGCGTTGCACGACCGTAATGAAATGCTGGCAGCGCACGGCATTCCCCGGTTGTAGAGTCCATCTCACCGTCCGGACTGTGGGGGCAGCCGGGGGTGGCCACGCACGCAGAAACAGGGGCCCGAAGCACCCCCTGTCCCGGTTTCCACTGAGTCGAATCCCCTGCGGCCCACTGCGGTGCTTCGAGGGCCTCAACTTAGAGGAGCCACCCTTCAAGACGAAAGCACCTCAGTGAAAAAGCGACCAATCCTCGCCCTGTCCATCACAGCCCTTCTGCTCGCCGGGTGTGCAACTCCCGAATCGACTGCGTCCGGTCAAGCGCAGAACCCGTCGGCGAGCTCCTCGCCGGAGGCCACCACCCAGGCGCCGACCCCGACTCCCACTCCGACTCCCACTCCGACGCCCACCCCGGCGCCGACTCCCACCCCAGCGCCGACGCCCGCCGCGGTGCCCGCGCCCACCGTGGAACCACCCGCTCCGTCTCCTGAGGCGCCGCAGCCGGCCCCAGCGTCCTATCCTGACCTGACGCCCGTTCCGGAATGGGACGCCGTCAGGGTCGAACGGGAAGCGGGAACGACTTGGAACATCGTTGGTGACGGTTACACCCCCGGAGCAGAGATCTTCGTGGGTTTCGGTCCGATGCATACGGATGCCAATCTTCTGGATGAGCCGGTGGTTTATGCGGATGCAAACGGCCACTACTCGATGCCAATCACCCTCGGGGCCGACCTCGCCCCGGGCACCTACGGATTCATGGTCGTCGCGATGCCATTCAGCGAAGCCGGCAAGAGATTCGCAACGGTCGAGGTTGTTGCCCCCACTGGCGAGTAACAGTGACAAGCCGTAGGGCGAATTGACTAGTGCGGCAGAAGAAGGGAAGCTAGCTGATGGCTAGGTTGTCGACAGAATATCCCCCACGATTCCGGTCGGCACCTGCCTGAGGCGGCAATCAACTGCTGCGAAGCCCCTGGCCAAGCGAGACTGGCTGGGGGCTTTCTCAGGTCCGGAGGGTGCTGCGCCATAGGCGGGTCATCGGGGGAACCGCTCGCGGCGTCGCTTCAGCCGGGGGCAGCGGTTGTGGGCCCGTCCGGTACCCCTACCGGACGGGCCTTAACACCACCGCCATGAGCGTTGCGAGACCTATATGGCGGCCGCAGACCACACTAGCCTCCACATCCCGGATGGACAATGCGGGCTGGCGGCCAGGGGAATTGATATGACAATCCGGCCTAGCGTGCCGTACGACGCCGCGAGGCCGGCTTTGATTGCATCTCGGTAACAACCTATTCCTGCTGAGGGATTCGAGACCGTCTGGTAACACTCCGCCACTAGGCTTCTGGACATGTGAGGCGCGCCACCTTTAGGGCTCGCGGGTCGTCATGCAACATCAGATGGGGCTGATTCCACACCAAGAAATAGGAGGCGGAATGCGTTTCGGACGTACTTCCAAAGCTGTGGGGGTCGCGGCGGCAGCTGCGCTCGCACTTAGCGCCTGCGCCGCCAACACCGGTACTGAAACCGATGAGGGCGCCGAGGGCGAAGCAACCGGCGGCGAGATCCGGGTAGTTGAGGTCAATGCTTTCAGTTCGTTCAACTCCGGCACCGCCGAGGGGAACGTGGACATCAACGGCACCGTCGCCTACCTCACCCATTCCGGCTTCAACTACATCAACAACGACCTTGAGGTGGTCCCCAACGAGGACTTCGGCACCTACGAAGTGGTCTCCGAGGACCCGCTCAGCGTCAAGTACACGGTGAACGAAGAGGTGGCCTGGTCCGACGGGGAGCCCGTCGACGCCGGCGACATGTTGCTGGCCTGGGCTGTCCAGTCCGGGCACTTCAACGACGCCACCACCGACGAGGCCGGCGAGGTGACCTCCGGCTCGAGCTACTTCGACTACGCAGGCGACACCAGCGGACTCGGGCTGACCGACGTTCCGGAGATCAGCGACGACGGACGCTCCATCACCCTCAACTACTCCGAGCCCTACTCCGACTACGAGACGGCGTTCGGCACCATGACCGAGGGCGGCATCGGCATGCCGGCCCACGTCGTTGCGGAGAAGGCGGGCCTCGCCGACGAGGACGCGCTCATCGAGCTCATCCAGACCGCCCCCGAGGGCGATCCCGAGAAGCCAGTGGAGCGCCCTGAGCTGCAGGCCGTTGCCGACTTCTGGAACACCGGCTTCGACACCAAGTCCCTGCCCACCGACACCTCGCTCTTCCTGTCGAACGGCCCCTTCATCGTCTCGGACATGACCCCGGACCAGAGCATGACCCTGGTGCGCAACGAGGACTACAACTGGGGCCCCGAGCCGAAGATCGACGAGGTCACCATCCGCTACATCGGTGAGGCTCCGGCCCAGGTGCAGGCGCTGCAGAACGGCGAGGTCGACATCATCGCGCCGCAGGCATCCGCCGACACCGCAGAGCAGCTCGAGGGTCTCGAGGGCATAGAGGTCCTCCGCGGCAACGAGCTGTCCTACGACCACCTCGACCTCAACTTCTCCGGCGTCTTCGCCGAGGAGAACGTGCGCGAGGCCTTCATGAAGACGGTGCCGCGCCAGCAGATCGTCGACACGATCATTAAGAAGCTGAACCCCGAGGCCGCTCCGCTGGATTCCCAGCTGTATCTCGCCGACCAGGAGCGCTACGAGGAAGCACGCGAGAACAACGGGTCCGAGGAGTACGCGGAAGCCGACATCGAGGGTGCACGCGAGCTTCTTGCCGGTGCAACCCCCGAGGTGCGCATCATGTACAACCGTGACAACCCCAACCGTCTCGACGCCTACACCCTGATCGCGGAGTCCGCCTCGCAGGCAGGGTTCAAGGTCGTCGACGGCGGCCTGGGCGCCTCCGACTGGGGCGCCGCCCTGGGCAACGGAACCTACGATGCGACCATCTTCGGCTGGATCAACTCGGGCGTCGGCGTTGCCGGTGTGCCGCAGATCTTCAAGAGCGATGCAGGCTCGAACTTCAACGGTTTCTCGGACCCTGAGGCTGACAAGCTGATGGACGAGCTGATCCGCGAGACGGATCCGGCCGCCCAGGAGGACCTGCAGGTCCAGATCGACAAGCTGATCTGGGACTCCAAGTACGGGCTGCCGCTGTTCCAGCTGCCCGGCCTGAACGCTCACACCGACCAGGTCGCGGGCATGGAATACATGCCGAACCAGACCGGTATCTGGTGGAACTTCTGGGACTGGGAAGTCGTCCAGTAGCACCACCAGTGCAGTTCTAACCGCACCACGGGAGGTGCCGGGACCCTGTCCATCTAGGTTCCGGCACCTTCCTGCGTTCCGCGGCGGTGTCCGCCGTGTCACGTGCGGGCCGCCCCGGAGGGGGTGGATTAGAATGCGACCAGAGTCACAGCAAACCCGCAACCAGACATGAGGCCTCGCAAGCATGGTGACCTACATCGTTCGGCGACTAGCAACAGCGGTCCTAATCCTGTTTGGCGCCTCGTTCATCGTCTATCTGCTGACGGCGGCCTCCGGTGATCCCCTCGAGGACCTGCGCGCCAGCAATGCCCCCAACCGGGAACAGCTCATCCAGGCCCGCTCTGAACTGCTTGACCTGAACACCCCGGCTCCGCTTCGCTACTTCGGCTGGCTGTCCGGCGCGGTGCAGTGCGTGGTGCCCTTCGTAGGCAACTGCGACCTCGGGCGCAGCATCCAGGGTGAAGCCGTCACCGATGCGCTCACCCGGGCCGTGGGCAACACGATCATGCTTGTGACGGCAGCCACCGTGCTGGCCATCATCATCGGGATTTCCCTCGGCATCATCTCCGCCCTGCGCCAGTACAGCGGGCTCGACTACGGCGTGACCTTCATGTCCTTCCTCTTCTTCTCACTGCCGATCTTCTGGCTGGCAGTACTGCTCAAGGAATTCGGCGCGATCGGATTCAATAACTTCCTGACCGACCCGGACATACCCCTGTCGAACCTCCTGGTCGTGGCCCTGATCAGCGGAGTGATCTTCACGATCCTCGCCGGCGGCACCCTCAAACGAAAGGCGGTCGCGTTCCTAATCGGTGCGGTGGCCGCGGGAGGGCTCCTCTACCTCCTCAACCTCATCGACTGGTTCACGCGCCCCGGCCTGGGTCCGATCGTCATCCTCGTGTTCGGAGTGGCGGCGGCCTACGGCATCACCCTGCTGACCGCCGGGCTGAAGAACCGCAAGGCCCTCTACTCGGCCCTGATAATGGTGGCCCTCGGCCTGGTGGCGTACTACGTCGTCAACCCTTTCCTGGGCGGGGCAACGATCTGGCTCTTGCTGCTCCTTGCCGTGGTCACGATCGGCGTGGGCATGGGCGTGGGGTTCCTGCTCGGCGGTTACGACCGGGCTCAGAGCATGCGCACCGCCGCACTGACCGGGCTCCTCATGGCGGGACTGATCGTCCTCGACCGGTTCATGGTGACCTGGCCGTCCTACGTCTCGAACTCCCGGGTGCGCGGCAGGCCGATCGCCACGATCGGTGCTTCGACTCCGGGCCTTGAAGGGGACTTCTGGATCCAGGGAATCGATAACTTCACCCACCTCCTCCTTCCCACCCTGGCACTGCTGCTCGCCTCCCTCGCAAGCTACAGCCGGTACTCACGGGCTTCGATGCTCGAGATCATGAACATGGACTACATCCGGACGGCCCGGGCCAAGGGTCTGTCCGAGCGGACCGTCGTCATGCGCCACGCCTTCCGGAACGCACTGATCCCCCTGGCCACCCTTGTCGCCTTCGACATCGGCGCACTGATCGGCGGCGCCGTCATCACCGAGCAGGTGTTTGCCTTCTCCGGAATGGGCCAACTGTTCGTGCAGGCCCTGCACCGGACGGACCCGAACCCCATCATGGGCTTCTTCCTCGTGGTCGGGATTCTGGCACTCGTCTTCAACCTCATAGCCGACCTTGTCTATTCGGTCCTTGATCCACGCGTAAGGGTGAAAGCATGACCATCCAGGATTCCTCGGAGACACCCCGGGGAGAAGTAGGCCCCTCTCCGCGTGAAGTGGGGCCCGTTGCCGACCCCGAGACGAAGGGGATGTCGCAGGGCCAGATCGTCCGGCGGCGCTTCTTCGACAACTCGGCCGCCATCATCAGCCTCGTGGTCTTCGCCATCATCTTCCTCCTGGCCTTCACCTCGCTGGGCTTCGCCGGTATCCCCGGCTGGTGGAAGTACAACCACACGCAGTTCCTGCCGGTGATCGACGGGGGAGCGCCCACGGTCACCGGGCCCTTCAGCTGGGGCGACCACCCCTTCGGCCAGGACTCGATCGGGCGCGACTACTTCGCCCTGACCATGCGCGGGGCGCAGAATTCGATCATCATCATGCTCCTCATCGGAGCGATCTCGGGCATCGTCGGCGTCGTGGTCGGTGCCTGCTCCGGCTACTTCCGCGGCATGACCGAGGCCGTCCTGATGCGCATCACGGACATCGTCATCATCATCCCGCTGATCGTCCTCGCCGCGGTCCTCGGCCGGACCGTGGGGCAGGCCCTCGGCCCCGGCTCGGCCGTCTTCTTCCTCGGCGTGGTCCTCGGACTGCTCGCCTGGACCGGCATGGCCCGGCTGGTCCGCGGCGAGTTCCTCTCCCTGCGCGAGCGGGAGTTCGTCGATGCCGCCAAGATCGCCGGCGCCTCCAACGCCCGCATCATCTTCAAACACATCCTGCCCAACGCGGTCGGCGTCATCATCGTCAACACCACGCTGCTGATGTCGGCGGCCATCCTGCTCGAGACCGGCCTGAGCTTCATCGGCTTCGGCGTGCAGGCACCGGACGTCTCCCTGGGCCTGATCATCAGCCAGAACCAGGAGGCCTTCCAGACCCGCCCGTGGCTCTTCTGGTTCCCGGGCATCTTCATTGTGCTCATCTGCCTGACGATCAACTTCATCGGTGACGGCCTCCGCGACGCCTTCGACCCGCGCCAGAAGAAGTTCAACGCGCGCAAGGCGAAGGAAGCGGATCGACCGGTGCGCGCGTGAGGGGCAGTGGCTCAGGCCAGGGCGAAAGAAGCAATGGACGCCGCCACGAGCGCCGCTGCCACGCCGATCGGCAGCCAGTTCACACTCCTGGCCACCACCGCCGAGTCGGTGAGGTCGACGTCGAGGGAACCGCTGCCGATGAATTTCTCCCACCGGCTGCGGACAAGGAACGCGGCGTAGCCGGAGTCGGTGTGCGTGAGGTCGCCCGGGCGCACGGAACGCCCCGGCCCGTAACTGTTTCCCGGAAGGTTGGCCAGATGCTCGGGCTTTCCGGCGTGGGTGCCCCAGACTCCGGGGGCGGGCGCGGCCCAGGCCGTGTAGGAGCCGCGGGGCGTGACGAGCTTCAGCGCGAACTTGGTATCGACGTGCACCAGCGCGGCCCACGGCACCGAGACGGTGGTCAGCGGGTTCCGCAGGGTCACGGCGTCCGGATCCACCTCGACGGACGGGTACCAGAACAGCCACCACGCCGCGAAGGCGAAGACGGCGAGCGGCCAGCCCGCCAGCAGTCCGGAGACCCCCTCCGACACCACCACGGACACCAGGCCCACCGCGGTCAGCGCGAAGGCCACCGCCGTGAAGGCCTTGCTGGTGCGCGGTCGGAACACTGTGGTGACGGGACCGCCCGTGGCGCTGCTCATCGCTCTATGATTCCAGCATTTTCCTCTGGTGGGTCAACCGGAGATTCCACGGCGGATATACCACTCCCGGGTGCCGGGCGGAAGGACAGCGCATCATGACCAGCGACGTTATTGGCAGTCCCGATGGAAACGACCCACGGGACCCGCGCGGGCCGGTGCTGGAGGTGCGCAACCTCAGCGTCGACTTCGGCGTCGACAAGAAATGGGTGCCGGCCGCGATCGACCTGAACTACTACGTCAACGCAGGCGAGGTCCTGGCAATCGTGGGCGAGTCCGGTTCGGGAAAAAGCGCAAGCTCTATGTCCCTCCTCGGACTGCTGCCCTCGAACAGCCGGGTCACCGGCGAGGTGCTGCTCAACGGCAAGTCGGTCCTCACCATGTCGCCGGCGCAGCTGCGCGAGGTGCGCGGGAGCGAGGTGGCCGTGATCTTCCAGGAGCCGATGACGGCACTCAACCCCGTGTACACCGTGGGCTTCCAGATCGTCGAAACCCTCCGCCTCCACATCGAGATGTCCCCGGACGCGGCGAAGCAGCGGGCCCTGGCCCTGCTGGACATGGTCGAGCTTCCCGACCCGGACAAGGCGTTCCGGTCCTACCCGCACCAGCTCTCCGGCGGGCAGCGCCAGCGTGCCATGATTGCCCAGTCCCTCTCCTGCGATCCGAAGCTGCTGATCGCCGACGAGCCCACGACGGCGCTCGACGTGACGGTGCAGGCGGAAATCCTCGACCTGATGCGTAATCTGCGCACCAAACTGGACAGCGCCATTGTCCTTATCACCCACGACATGGGCGTCGTGGCCGACCTTGCCGACCGCATCGCGGTCATGCGCAAGGGCGAGATTGTCGAGACTGGGACAGCTGATCAGATCTTCGGCAGCCCGCAGCACGAGTACACGCAGGCACTGCTGGCGGCGGTGCCGCACCTCGGCCAGGGGGCAGGGCAGGACGACGTCGACATCACGGCGGCACTGGCCGCCGCGACCCACTCGGAGCTGGTCGGCGTCGACCACGAAGAACTGGAACGGCGCGAGCGGGAGGTCCTGGCCGGCCTTCACGAGGAGTCGGCACCCCAGGCGGACCCGGTCCTCGAACTCAAGAACGTCGCGATCGAATACCCCAAGCAGGGCAGGGTGCCTGCGTTCCGTGCCGTGGAGGGGGCGAACCTCGTTGTCTATCCCGGCCAGGTCATCGGCCTGGTGGGGGAGTCGGGCTCGGGCAAGACCACCATCGGCCGGGCGGCGGTCGGCCTGCTTCCGGTGGCCGAGGGGACGCTATCCGTCGTGGGGACCGATATCTCCGGCTTCCGGCCCGCCTCCAAGGAGCTGGCCGCGGTCCGCCGCCACGTCGGCATGGTCTTCCAGGACCCGTCGTCGTCCTTGAACCCGCGGCTGCCGATCGGCGAGAGCATCGGCGAACCGATGTACCTGGCCGGCGAGGCCAAGGGTGCGGAACTGCAGAAACGCATCGAGGCACTCCTCGACCAGGTCGAGCTGCCGCGGAGCTACCGTAACCGCTACCCGCATGAGCTCTCCGGCGGGCAGAAGCAGCGGGTCGGCATCGCGCGGGCGCTCTCGCTGCGCCCGAAGCTCATGGTCGCCGACGAGCCGACCTCGGCCCTGGATGTCTCGGTCCAGGCCCGGGTGCTCGAACTGTTCCAGAACCTGCAGCGCGAACTCGGCTTCGCCTGCCTGTTTGTCACCCATGACCTCGCGGTGGTCGACGTCCTCGCGGACCACATCTGCGTGATGCAGCGCGGCCGGATCGTGGAACAGGGGACCCGCGATCAGATCCTGCGCAGCCCCCAAAATCCCTACACCCAGCGGCTGCTTGCCGCCGTCCCCCTTCCGGACCCGCAGAAGCAGCGCGAGCGGCGCGAACTGCGCGCCCAGCTGCTGGCAGCGGAGTAGGCAAACCGACCGCTCGGCGGTGCTCCGCCGTCAGCCGGCGGAGTGCCGTCCCGGCTGTGGCGGCGGATACACCGTTGTACCGAAAAGCCGCCGCGGGCCGATCGAGGCGTGGACGTTACCAAATCGTGACTTTTTCGGCCGCTGTCCCCCTCACCTGCGGCAGCGCCCGTTCACCGCCCGTTTCCTGAGTCTTCGCTGAAAGTTTTCGCCCGCTGCCGCCGTGCCTGCGTTTCTTGGGGCAAACCCGTGGGGCATATGATTTCCCGGTGTGAGTTGGCTCATGCGTACCATTCGAGTCCAACAGCCCCGGCCGTAACAGCGCCGGGGGAAACCTAACAACTAGGAGGCGGAATGCGTTTCACGCGCAATTCCAGAATTCTCAGCGTGGCAGCGGTTGCTGTCTTCGCGCTGAGCGCATGCGGCGGCGGCGGCGGAAGCACCGACGAAGCAGCTACCAGCGGCAACACCGATGCCGTCATCGTGGTCGACGGCTCTGAACCCCAGAACCCGCTGATCCCGACCAGCACCAACGAAGTCGGCGGCGGAGCAGTCCTCGACCTCATCTTCGCCGGGCTCGTCAGCTACGACGCCGATGGCAAGGTGCAGAACGAGGTCGCCGAGTCCATCGAGACCGAGGATGCCCAGAACTACACGATCACCCTGAAGGAGGGCATGACCTTTACCAATGGCGATCCGGTCACGGCCAGCTCCTTCGTTGACGCGTGGAACTACGGCGCCGCAGCAAAGAACGCCCAGCTGAGCAGCTACTTCTTCGAGAGCATCGAAGGATACGCCGAGGCCAGCGCCGAAGGCTCCACCGTCACTGAGATGAGCGGCCTGAAGGTTGTCGACGATAAGACCTTCACCGTCGCCCTGTCGCAGCCCGAATCGGACTGGCCCCAGCGCCTCGGCTACAGCGCGTTCTACCCGCTGCCCGCCGACGCCCTGAAGGACCCCAAGGCGTTCGGCGAGAACCCGGTCGGCAACGGCCCGTACAAGTTCGCCGCCGAAGGTGCCTGGAAGCACAACGAACAGATCGAGCTCGTGCCGAACGAGGATTACGAAGGTCCGCAGGAGCCCAAGAACGGCGGCATCACCTTCAAGATCTACCAGAACGACACGACGGCCTACCAGGACCTGATCTCGGACAACCTGGATGTGCTGAAGACCATCCCGACGTCGGACATCAAGAACTTCAAGAACGACCTTGGTGAGCGCTCGATCGAGTCCCCGTACGCCGGCAACCAGACCATCGCCGTCCCGTACTACCTGAAGAACTGGGACGGCGAGGCAGGCAAGCTGCGCCGCCAGGCCCTGTCGATGGCGATCAACCGTGACGAGATCACCGAGGTGATCTTCAACGGCGGCCGCGAGCCCGCCAAGGAATTCACCGCTCCGGTCCTCCCCGGCTTCGAGGAAGACCTGCCCGGCAGCGAAAACCTTGAGTACAACCCGGAAAAGGCCAAGGAACTGTGGGCCGAGGCCGAGAAGCTTGAGCCTTACGACGCCTCCGAGCCCCTGACCATCGGTTACAACGCCGACAAGGGCGATCACAAGACCTGGGTTGAGGCGCTGGTCAACAGCGTCAAGAACACCCTGGGTATCGAGATCACCGGCAAGCCGTACGCCACCTTCAAGGAAGCCCGCACCGAGGCGACCGAGCAGACGCTCACCGGCGCCATCCGGTCGGGCTGGCAGGCCGACTACCCCTCGCTGTACAACTTCCTCGGACCGATCTACGCCACCGGCGCCGGATCCAACGACTCCGTGTACACCAATGAGGAGTTCGACAAGGCCCTGAAGGAAGGGCTTGCTGCGGAGTCCGTCGAAGAGGGCAACAAGGCAATGAACGAGGCACAGGAGACCCTCCTCGAGGACCTTCCGGCCATCCCGCTGTGGTACCAGGTCGCCCAGGGCGGCTGGAGCAACAACGTGGACAATGTTGAATTCGGCTGGAACGGCGTACCTCTGTACCACGCCATCACCGGCAAGTAATCCGACACGGAATGGGGGCCTGCCTCTGGCGGGCCCCCATTTTCCGTGATCCAACGAAAAGGTTCCAACCCAAAATGAGCAACCCCCAAGAGCGTTCCGTCCGAACGCCTGACGCGCCGGGAGGTGCGCACTAATGACCTGGTATGTTTCCCGGCGCTTCCTGCAGCTGATTCCGGTCTTCCTCGGAGCTACGCTCCTCGTCTATTTCCTGGTCTTCAGCCTTCCCGGTGACGCAACCGCGGCCATCTGTGGTGAGCGCGGATGTACCCCCGCCGTCGTCACCGCGCTGCGCGAGCAGTACAACCTGGACGAGCCGTTCTGGATCCAGTACCTGCTCTACCTCAAGGGCGTCCTGACCTTCGATCTGGGCACCAACTTCTCCGGCCGCCCCATCGCCGTCATCATCGCCGAGGTCTTCCCGACCACCGCCAAGCTCGCCGTCATGGCCCTCATCTTCGAGGCCATCTTCGGCATCGTCTTCGGCCTCATCGCGGGCCTGCGCAAGGGCAAGCTGTTCGACTCCACCGTCCTGGTGCTCTCCCTCGTCGTCATCGCCGTGCCGATCTTCGTCCTCGGCTTCCTGATGCAGTTCCTGATCGGCGTCAAGCTTGGGTGGACCAACCCGACCGTCAGCGGCGACGCCACCGTCTCCGAGCTGATCCTGCCGGCCGTCGTGCTGGGTCTCGTGTCCTTCGCCTATGTGCTGCGCCTGACGCGCACCAGCATCCTTGAGAACGTCAAGGCCGACTACGTCCGCACCGCCACCGCCAAGGGGCTCAGCCGCAAGCGTGTGGTCGTCGTGCACATCCTGCGCAACTCGATGATCCCCGTTGTCACCTTCCTGGGCGCCGACCTCGGGACCCTCATGGGCGGGGCCATCGTCACCGAAGGAATCTTCAACGTCAACGGTGTCGGCCTCACGCTGTACCGCGCCGTCCTGAACGGGGACGGGCCGACTGTCGTTTCGATCGTCACCTTCCTGATCCTCATCTTCTGCCTCGCGAACCTGCTGGTGGACCTCCTGTACGCGTGGCTTGACCCAAGGATTCGATATGCCTGAGCTTGAGAACAACCTGAAGACGGCGGGAAGGGTGAAGACCTCCGCCTACCCGATCGAGCACTATGTCGCCGATATTGAGGAAACCCCTGTCCGGGCGACCGACAGTGCCACCGCCGAGGGCGCTCCCTCGAGCCTGTGGCGTGAGGCCTGGCGCAGCCTGCGCCGGCAGCCGCTGTTCCTGATCAGCGCGGTCCTCATCCTGGCGATCCTCGTCGTGGCGCTGTTCCCCGGACTGTTCACGAACGAGCCGCCGAACTCGAATTGCCTGCTGGCCAACTCCGACGGCGGCCCCGCACCGGGGCACCCGCTCGGCTTCACCCAGCAGGGCTGCGACATCCTCTCGCGCGTCGTGCACGGCACCCAGTCCTCCCTCACCGTTGGGCTGTTCGCCACTCTCGGCGTGCTGGTCATCGGCGGCCTGATCGGCGCCCTCGCCGGATTCTTCGGCGGCTGGGTCGACGCGATCCTGGCCCGCGTCGGCGACATCTTCTTCGCCCTGCCGCTGATCCTCGGCGCCATCGTCGTCGTGCAGCTGCCCTTCTTCCAGCAGAACCGCAACGTCTGGACGCTCGTGGTGATCCTGGTTTCCTTCGGGTGGCCGCAGATCGCGCGCATAACCCGCGCCGCCGTCATCGAGGTCCGCAACGCGGACTTCGTCATGGCGGCCCGCTCCCTGGGCGTTTCCCCGATGTCGGCGCTGGTCAAGCACGTCATCCCCAACGCCCTGGCCCCGGTCATCGTCATTGCGACCATCTCCCTGGGCACGTTCATCGTGGCCGAGTCCACCCTGTCCTTCCTGGGCATCGGGCTGCCGCCGGACGTCATGTCCTGGGGCAATGACATCTTCTCCGCGAAGTCGTCACTGAGGTCCAACCCCAGTGCCATCTTCTGGCCGGGCCTGGCCCTGTCCTTGACCGTTCTGAGCTTCATCATGCTGGGCGATGCCCTGCGTGACGCTCTCGATCCGAAGGCGCGCAAGCGATGAGCTCAACTCTTGGAAACGACGGCATCACCGAGGTCCGGACCGCACCGTCCGAGGTGCGGCCCCTGCTCGAACTGAGGGACCTGGCGATCACGTTCGACACCGCGAACGGGGAGGTCCCGGCGGTGCGCAACGCGCACCTGACCGTGATGCCCGGCGAGACCGTGGCCATCGTGGGAGAGTCCGGTTCCGGCAAGTCCACCACGGCCCTCGCCGCGATCGGGCTGCTGCCCGGCAACGGGAGGGTCTCGGGCGGATCGATTCTTTTCGACGGCGAGGACATCACCAACGCCAGCGAAAAGCGCATCGTCGAACTCCGCGGCTCCTCGATCGGCATGGTCCCCCAGGACCCGATGTCGAACCTGAACCCGGTCTGGAAGATCGGTTTCCAGGTCAAGGAGACCCTGCGGGCCAACGGCCTGCCGTACTCCACGCAGGATGTGGCGAAGGTACTGTCCGAAGCCGGCCTTCCCGACGCTGAGTCGCGCGCCAACCAGTACCCGCACGAATTCTCCGGCGGTATGCGCCAGCGCGCGCTCATCGCCATCGGGCTCTCGTGCCGGCCGCGCCTGCTGATCGCCGACGAGCCCACGTCAGCCCTGGACGTGACGGTGCAGCGCCAGATCCTCGATCATCTCGACCGGATGACCGATGAACTGGGCACTGCGGTGCTGCTGATCACCCACGACCTCGGCCTCGCAGCCGAGCGCGCGCACAAAGTCATCGTCATGTACAAGGGCCAGGTCGTCGAGGCCGGTCCCGCTCTTGAGCTGCTGACCAACCCGCGCCATCCGTACACCCAGAAGCTGGTTGCCTCGGCACCCTCGATCGCCTCCCGGCGCATCGAATCGGCCAAGAAGCTCGGCGTTGCAACGGACGACGTGCTCGCGCCGTCGGCCGAGAAGGCTGACTCCAAGGACAAGGTGATCGAGGTCAAGGATCTCACCAAGGTCTTCAAGATCCGCGGCAGCTGGGGCAAGTCGACCGACTTCACGGCGGTCGACAATGTGTCGTTCTCGATCGCCCGCGGCACCACCACCGCGGTGGTGGGGGAGTCCGGCTCCGGTAAGTCAACGGTCGCCCGCATGGTGCTGGGCCTGGAGACGGCGACGGCGGGGGACATCCGGTTCGACGGGGTGGACATCACCACCCTGGGCCGGAAGGAACTGTTCAACTTCCGCCGCCGGGTTCAGCCGATCTTCCAGGACCCCTACGGTTCGCTCGACCCGATGTACAACATCTACCGCACCATCGAGGAACCCCTTCGGGTGCACGGGATCGGCAACGCCAAGAGCCGCGAGAAGAAGGTGCGCGAGCTCCTCGACCAGGTGGCACTGCCGTCCTCGATGATGCAGCGCTTCCCCAATGAGCTCTCGGGCGGGCAGCGCCAGCGCGTGGCCATCGCCCGGGCCCTGGCCCTCGATCCCGAGGTCGTCATCTGCGACGAGGCCGTCTCGGCGCTCGACGTGCTGGTGCAGGCGCAGATCCTGAATCTGCTCGCCGACCTTCAGGCCGAGCTGGGCCTGAGCTACCTCTTCATCACCCACGACCTCGCGGTCGTGCGGCAGATCGCGGACCACGTGGCCGTGATGGAGAAGGGCAAGCTGGTTGAGCAGGGCTCCACCGACGAGGTCTTCGACAGCCCGCAGACCGCCTACACCCAGTCGCTGCTCGCGGCGATCCCGGGTGCTGGCCTGGTGCTTCCTCCGGAAGCAGCGTGACGGTGCTGATCTGACGGCGCTTCGCTCAGGGCCGAAACGACGCCGGTGCTCCCCGAATGCGGGGCAGCGCCGGCGTCGTTCGTCGTTGGAGGGCCCCCGCGGAGGCCCGCGCATTAGGTCTGGTTTTGTCAAACCCGTAGACTTGACGCAGGGCGCGCATTGCTGCCGCCGACATTTCCCCGCTTTAGATACTGAATTGAGTCATTAAGCATGTCTGAAACCACAGGCAACACCGCTGTCCGCAGCGATCTCCGCAACGTAGCCATCGTGGCCCACGTTGACCACGGAAAAACCACGCTGGTCGATGCCATGCTGAAGCAGACCAACTCCTTCGCCGCCCACGGCGACGTCGCCGACCGCGTCATGGACTCCGGCGACCTCGAGCGCGAAAAGGGGATCACCATCCTCGCGAAGAACACCACGGTGTTCTACGACGGCCCGTCCGCCAAGGGCGAGACGATCACCATCAACGTCATCGACACCCCCGGCCACGCCGACTTCGGCGGCGAGGTCGAGCGCGGCCTCTCAATGGTCGACGGCGTCGTCCTGCTCGTCGACGCGTCCGAGGGCCCGCTGCCCCAGACCCGCTTCGTGCTGCGCAAGGCCCTCGCGGCCAAGCTCCCCGTGATCCTGCTGGTCAACAAGACCGACCGCCCCGACTCCCGCATCGAGGAGGTCGTCAGCGAGTCGATGGACCTGCTGCTGGGCCTGGCCTCCGACCTCGCCGACGAGGTCCCCGACCTTGACCTCGACTCGATCCTCAACGTGCCCGTCGTCTACGCCGCTGCGCGCGCCGGAGCCGCCTCGCTCGAGCAGCCCGCCGACGGCACCACCCCCTCGAACGACAACCTGGAGCCGCTGTTCCAGACGATCATCGAGCACATCCCCGCCCCCCGGTACAACCCGGACGGCGTCCTCCAGGCTCACGTCACCAACCTTGACGCCTCGCCCTTCCTGGGCCGCCTCGCCCTGCTGCGCATCTTCAACGGAACCCTCCGCAAGGGCCAGCAGGTCGCCTGGGCCCGCCAGAACGGCGAGCTGAAGACCGTCAAGATCACCGAGCTCCTGGCCACCAAGGCGCTGGACCGCGTGCCGACCGACTCCGCAGGACCCGGCGAGATCGTCGCCGTCGCCGGCATCGAGGGCATCACCATCGGCGAGACCCTCACCGATGTCGACAACCCGCAGCCGCTGCCGTTGATCACCGTCGACGACCCCGCCATCTCCGTGACCATCGGTATCAACACCTCGCCGCTGGCCGGCAAGGTCAAGGGCGCCAAGGTCACCGCCCGCCAGGTCAAGGACCGCCTCGACAAGGAGCTCATCGGCAACGTGTCCCTGCGTGTCCTGCCCACCGCGCGCCCCGACGCGTGGGAGGTCCAGGGCCGCGGCGAGCTCGCCCTCGCCATCCTGGTCGAGCAGATGCGCCGCGAGGGCTTCGAGCTCACCGTCGGCAAGCCGCAGGTTGTCACCAAGACCATTGACGGCAAGATCCACGAGCCGATGGAGCACATGACCATCGACGTGCCCGAGGAATACCTCGGCGGCGTCACCCAGCTCATGGCCGCCCGCAAGGGGCGCATGACCAACATGGCCAACCACGGCACCGGCTGGGTCCGGATGGAATTCATCGTTCCGGCCCGCGGCCTCATCGGCTTCCGCACCCGCTTCCTGACCGACACCCGCGGTGCCGGCATCGCGGCGTCGATCTCCGAGGGCTACGAGCCCTGGGCCGGCGACATCGAGTACCGCACCAACGGTTCGATGATCGCCGACCGCGCCGGCGTCGTTACCCCCTTCGCCATGATCAACCTGCAGGAGCGCGGCTCGTTCTTCGTGCAGCCCACCTCCGAGGTTTACGAGGGCATGATCGTCGGCGAGAACTCCCGCGCCGACGACATGGAGGTCAACATCACTAAGGAGAAGAAGCTCACCAACATGCGTGCGGCTTCCTCGGACACCTTCGAGAACCTCACCCCGCCGCGCAACCTCACCCTTGAGGAGTCCCTCGAGTTCGCCCGCGAGGACGAGTGCGTCGAGGTGACCCCCGAGGCCATCCGCATCCGCAAGGTGATCCTCGATGCCAACGAGCGCATGCGTGCCTCCCGCTCGCGTGCCCGCGCCTAGGTAAGGGTCCTGCCGGATCATGCCCTACGACGTCGACGCCGGTCCTTCCGTTCCGCGGAGGGGCCGGCGTCCGGCGTTTAACCCCGCCGGACCCTCCGGCCCGGCGCCGGCGCGGTGGCGGGCAGTGGCCGGCGCGCTGCTTGGGGGGATGCTGGCGGCGCTGCTCGGGACCGCGCTCCACGCGCAGGTGCTGAGGGTCGGTGAGCTGGCGCTGCCCTTGGGGGCGGCCGCCGCCCTGGTCCTGGCCGGAAGCGTCATCACCTGGTGCGGGCTTTGGGCCCGAAGCATTCTCATCGCAGCGCTCAGCGGCGGAACGGCGTATCTAATCGTCGCGCTGGTCTCACTGAGTGCTGAAACCCTGATCCTGACCGGGATCGAGGGACCGGGCCCGAAACCGGCCGCTGTCCTGGCGGGGAACATCTGGATGTTCGGACTGGCGGCGGCCACTATCGTCGGGATCGCGGCGTGCGGCGCGGCGCTGCGCGGGCATCGCCCCGGTGGAACCGGTCCGACCGGGAACTAGTCCGCTGCGCGGTCCAGGTGGTGGGCGAGCAGGATCGAGGTCGCCGTACCGTCGGGATCGGCTCCGCGGGCGGCGTACTCTTCGAAGATCTCACGCAGGCGGCCCATCATCTCCGCCCGGTTCTCCGGGTTCAGGCGGATTCCGAGCCGCCACACATCGATCTCCGACGGGGCAAGTCCCTCGATCTCCTGGAGGAAGGTCTCAACCAGCACCGGCGCCGCATTGGGCAGCTGGGTCCCCCAGGACAAGCCCGTCGCCCGGTACGGGATCTCACGTGCGCCCCGGTTGCCGGTCCGGGGTTCCTCGGCGCGCAGGAATCCCGTGGCCAGGAGCGTGCGCACATGGTGCAGCGCGGTGGCCGGGTTCACCTTGAGGATGCCCGCGATCTCCTTATTCGTCCGGGCCTTGTGCAGGCAGAGGCGCAGGATCCGCAGGCGGAGGGGCGAACTCAGGGCGCGGGCCCGCGCCTGAATATCCTCGTCAGTGTGCATGAGGGAAATCATACGGTAGCTCGGGCCAGCCATTGGTGAATACCAATGCGGCCCCTCTTCCCCTCTACATCTCGATCAGATCACAGGGCATCCGCGGGATGCCGTTGCCCTAGCAATCAGCACCATCGACTGGTTCACTGGCCGCGTTGCCGTCCACGGTGGACTGCATCAGAGGGGGACCCGAAGTGAATCTCACAAACATTATGGCCGGAGGCGCGCTGGCAGCAGTTGTACTCGTAGGTGCGTCAACGAGTGCGCTGGCCGCGCCGGAACCGGTGGATTTCGTTCCATTCGATCAGGCGACCGTCGTCGACCCCGCCGCCGTCGTTTTCGCTGATGGCGGCCTGCTGAGCGCTGATGGAACGAATCTCTGCGCTACGAAACCAGAAAGCATCGTCTTTCCCAACGGGACCTACCCTTGTTTCATCGGTTGGGAAGCCACCCCAGGTGCGAGATATCCGATCAACTCGCCGAGCTTGGTTTCCTTTGACCAGGCCACCATGGTCGACCCGAATGCTGTAACCATCGTTCCGGGCGGTGTGATCACAGCGGAGGGGATCGATCTGTGCGCGGAGAATCCCGGAAGTATTGTTTTCCCCGATGGCCGTTATCCCTGCTTCATCAACTACGTCCAGAGATTCGGCATTTTCCCGGGCCCGCAGATCGAGCAGGTACCGGTGGGAGGCGCCGATACCGGGGTGCCGGCCAGCGGCGGCACGGACCCGGCCACCGGTCGCGGCGTGGGCGTGCTGGGTGCGGGCGTGCTCGGGGCCGGCGCGGTGGTTGGCCTGCTTGCCCGCCGCCGCCATCGCGGACAGGCCTGACCGGCGCCCGCGCCCGCAATCTTCACCTAATCCAGGGCCGCCGTGGGATGGTCAGCGCGGACGGGCTGCCCTCCGGGGAGGCGCAGGCGGAACAGGTTTCGCGGCGGTGACGTCGCTCAGGGGCACGACGGCGTCGCCGCGCCGGGTGCGGACGGTGCACGAATAGTCGTCGAGCGCGATCAGATCACCCAGGGCGTCGGTCAGCTGCGCGCCGATCCGGTACCGGACAACCACCCGGGTTCCCTGCGGGAGGGACTGGAGCAGGCGGGCCGGAGCTGTCATTCCTTCAGCGTATCCGGACCGGCCGGCTCCGGGGGCCGCAGCAGGGGAGGCGAACAAGGAGGAGCGGGGAGCCGCAGGTGAAGGAGCGCAGGCGGCGGGCACTCCGGGGGAGCGGTCCGCCTGCCGGAGCCGGGCACTCCCGGTCGCCCCGGACTGGGTAAGCTGGAGGGAGCACCAAGGGTGTGCCCGCAGTAAACAGTCTCGAGGAAAGGCGTGGGAAGTGACCTACGTAATCGCGCAGCCATGCGTGGATGTCAAGGACAAGGCCTGCATTGAAGAATGCCCGGTGGACTGTATTTACGAAGGTGAACGCTCCCTCTACATCCACCCGGACGAGTGCGTCGACTGCGGCGCGTGCGAGCCGGTGTGCCCGGTCGAGGCCATCTACTACGAGGACGACACCCCGGAGCAGTGGGCCGAGTACTACAAGGCCAACGTCGAGTTCTTCGACGACCTCGGTTCCCCGGGCGGTGCCGCCAAGGTCGGGAACACCGGCACGGACCACCCGATCATCGCCGCGCTCCCTCCGCAGAACCAGCCCGCATGACCGCTGGGGGGCAGACGCGCGCCTTTGGGCTGAGCCTTCCCGACTACCCGTGGGAGGCCCTGGCCCCCTATATCCAGACGGCGTCGACGCATCCCGGAGGTGTGGTTAACCTCTCCATCGGCACCCCGGTCGATCCGACGCCCGAGCTGATCCGCACCGCCCTCGCCGGTGCTGCGGATGCCCCGGGATACCCCACCACCCACGGAACGGCGGCGCTGCGGGAGGCGATCAGCGCCTGGTTCAAACGGCGGCGCGGTGTTCCCGGCCTGGACCCGGCTGACATTATGCCGACCGTCGGTTCGAAGGAGCTCGTCGCGTGGCTGCCGACCCTGCTTGGGCTGGGCCCGGGCGACGTCGTCGTGCGGCCTACGGTGGCGTACCCGACCTATGACGTCGGGGCGCTGCTCGCCGGAGCCACGCCTGTGGCCGCGGATTCGCTCGCCGTTCTGCCTGCGGAGGTCCGCCGCCGGGTCCGGCTGGTCTGGGTGAACAGCCCGGGCAATCCCACCGGATCGGTGCTGCCCGTCGAGGGGCTGAAGGACATTGTCGACGACGCCCGCTCCCTGGGCGCCGTCACCGCCTCCGATGAGTGCTACGCCGAACTTGGCTGGGGCGACTGGGACAGCGCCCGGGGCGGGCAGCCCGTGCCGAGCGTCCTTGACCCGCGTGTCTCCGGGGGCAGCAATGACCTGCTGCTCGCCGTGTACTCGCTGTCCAAGCAGTCGAACCTCGCCGGTTACCGGGCGGCCTTCGTGGCCGGTGACGGCAAGATTTTGGCCAATCTCATCAACTCGCGCAAGCACGCCGGCATGATCGTCCCGTTCCCGGTGCAGGAGGCGATGCGGACCGCACTGGCCGACGACGCGCACGTCCAGCAGCAGAAGGACCTCTACCGCTCCCGCCGGGCCCGGCTCCTGCCGGCGCTCGAATCCTTCGGCTTCACAGTGTCCGGCTCAGAGGCAGGCCTGTACCTGTGGGCCAGCGACGGAACAGACACCTGGGAGGCGCTCACCCGGTTCGCCGAGCGGGGTATCGTCGTCGGCCCGGGCACCTTCTACGGGGAGGCGGGCCATGGATTCGTGCGGGTGGCGCTCACCGGCACGGACGAGCGGATCGACGCCGCCGTGGAGAGGCTCCACGGCGCATTGTAAAGCCGGCCCCTGTTGCCACCGTCACACCACGCGATGGAGGATTAGTGCAGAGGGCGGTCATACCGGTACCGTTTCAGACTGAATAAGCCAACGCGGTGTGGATTTTTCCCTCCTTCGTTGTGATGGTTCCACCCCAGCTCCTGAAGGAGAGTCAATGACCGAGCAGAACGGTGCCTCGCTGCACTTCAACGGCAGTGAACTCAGCCTGCCCACGATGGCTGCGGCTGAGGGCAACCACGGCTTCGACATTTCGAAGCTGCTGAAGCAGACCGGGCACGTCACCTTCGACCCGGGCTTTATGAACACCGCCGCGACCGCGTCGGCGATCACCTACATCGACGGCGATGCAGGCATCCTGCGCTACCGCGGATACCCGATCGAGCAGCTGGCCGAGAACTCGAGCTTCCTCGAAGTCTCCTACCTTCTGATCTACGGCAACCTGCCCTCCCCGGAGGAGCTCTCGGCGTTCGACGGCCGGATCCGCCGCCACACGCTGCTGCACGAGGAGCTCAAGGGCTTCTTCGGCGGCTTCCCCCGCGACGCCCACCCAATGCCGGTGCTCTCCTCGGCCGTGTCGGCGCTCTCGACCTTCTACCAGGACTCGCTTGACCCGTTCGACGACGAGCAGGTGGAGCTCTCGACCTTCCGCCTGATGGCGAAGCTCCCGGTGATCGCCGCCTACGCCCACAAGAAGTCAATCGGCCAGCCCATGCTGTACCCGGACAACTCGATGAACCTCGTCGAGAACTTCCTGCGCCTGTCCTTCGGGCTGCCGGCCGAGCCGTACGACGTCGATCCGATGGTGGCCAAGGCCCTCGACCTTCTCCTGATCCTGCACGCGGACCACGAGCAGAACTGCTCGACCTCCACGGTGCGCTTGGTGGGAAGCTCCAACGCCAACATGTTCGCTTCGGTGTCCGCCGGGATCAACGCCCTGTTCGGTCCGCTGCACGGCGGCGCGAACGAGGCCGTGCTGAATATGCTCCGCGACATCAAGGCCAAGGGCATGCAGCCCGAGGACTTTATGGAGAAGGTCAAGAACAAGGAAGACGGTGTGAAGCTCATGGGCTTCGGGCACCGCGTCTACAAGAACTACGACCCCCGCGCGAAGATCGTTAAGGCCACCGCCCACGATATCCTCTCCAAGCTCGGCGGCAACGACGAGCTGCTCGATATCGCGATGCGCCTCGAGGAGAAGGCCCTGGCGGATGACTACTTCATCGAGCGCAAGCTCTATCCGAACGTGGACTTCTACACCGGCCTGATCTACAAGGCGATGGGCTTCCCGGAGAAGATGTTCACTGTGCTCTTCGCCATCGGACGCCTCCCGGGCTGGATCGCCCAGTGGCGCGAAATGATGCAGGACCCGCAGACGAAGATCGGCCGGCCCCGCCAGCTGTACACGGGCTCCCCGGAGCGCAACTACCCCGTGCGCTAGCCGCGCGGCCGGCACGGCCGGACCGTTTATAACGAAGGCGGCCACCCACCTGTCGGTGGGTGGCCGCCTTCGTCGGTTCCCGAGTCGGTCCAGAAAAGGCTGGTCAGCCGTTGTAACCCTGAGGGTTGTTCTTCTGCCAGCGCCAGTGGTCCTCGCACATGGTGTCGAGGTTCCGGTGCGCCGACCAGCCGAGGTCGGCCATCGCGGCCGACGGGTCCGCGTAGCTCACCGCGGCGTCTCCGGGCCGGCGCGGAGCGAACTCGTAGGGGATTTCGCGCCCCGAGGCCTTCGAGAAGGCCTCGAGCACCTCGAGGACCGAGGAGCCCTTCCCGGTGCCCAGGTTCCACCGGTACACCCCGCGGTGATCGGTCAGGTACTTCAGAGCGGCAAGGTGCCCTGCCGCGAGGTCGACGACGTGGATGTAATCGCGCACCCCGGTGCCGTCGGGCGTGGGGTAGTCGTTGCCGAACACCCGCACCTTCTCCCGCCGGCCCACCGCCACCTGCGCCACGAACGGCAGCAGGTTGTTGGGGATCCCGGTGGGGTCCTCGCCGATCTGCCCCGACTCGTGCGCGCCCACCGGGTTGAAGTAGCGGAGCAGGGCGATGTTCCAGCGGCCGTCGGCGGCGCCGAGGTCGGAGAGGATGTCTTCGATCTGCTCCTTGGTCCGCCCGTACGGGTTCACCGCGTCCAGCGGCATCTTTTCAATCAGCGGGACCTGCTCGGATGCGCCGTAGACGGTGGCCGAGGAACTGAAGACCAGCGTCCGGACGTCGTAGGAGTCCATGACCCGCAGGAGGTTCAGGGTGCCGCCCACATTGTTGTGATAGTAAGTCAGCGGCTTCTCCACCGACTCTCCGACGGCCTTCAGCCCGGCGAAGTGGATGACCGCCTCGACCGCTTCCTCCGCGAAAACCGCCCGCAGGGCCGGCTCGTCGAGCAGGTCCACTTTGTGGAACCGCAGGGGGCGCCCGGCCAGCTTCTGGACGCGCTGCAGGGACGTCTCCGTCGAGTTCGAGAGGTTGTCGATCACGACAACCTCATGGCCGGCCTCGAGCAGGGAAAGGACGGTGTGCGAGCCGATATAACCGCTTCCACCGGTAACGAGAATCTTCATGCCTCCACTCTAGTTTGCCCGCGGGCCGAAGCAGGAAAGCGGGGCACCGGGTGCACCCTCAGGCTCTGGAGCGGCGGGGAAGTCAGGTCTACTCTTGGAGCAGCACATCGGTCGAAGGAGGCCTATGACGCACCAGCCGTCCCGGCACGGCGGACGCTTCAGCGTCGATACCTCGGAGGTCCTGCTCGTTGCACTGTACCTCCGTGACTGCTCAGGACTGCGCGGGATCGGCCAGCCCTGCCTCCCGGCGGTCCGCCCCGCCGTCCGTGCATCAATGCTGGGCCGGCCGGTCGAGGAGGCCGGTGGAACCGAGACGCTGCGGGTCGAGTGGGAGGCCTGGTGGCACCGGCTGGTCAGCGGGGACCTTGCCGGGGCGTCGCTGCCGATCCCGCCCGAGTTTGACGAGCTCGACGGCATGGCGGCCCTGCAGCGGGTGGCGCAGGCGCACTTCGGTTCCGCGATCGAGTGGGCGGAGGAACGCCGGGCGGAGTACGCCCTTCACGCCGGCGCCCGGGGGGAGCGGCTCGAAGCGCTGCTGGACGTCCTCGTGCAGGAGCGCGAACTCGAGCTGGGGCGCAGCGCCCGGGGCTTCACCCTCGACGTCGTCGAGCTCCCGCTGGGCGCGCGGCGGGCGTGGTGGGTGGAGCCGGACCGGCTGCTGATGTGCCAGGACCTGTGCGAGGACGAGGGGGCCCTGCGCAGCTATGTCGAGCCGGTCATCAAGATGCTCGCCTAGGGCTAGGGCTAGGGCTAGGGCCAGGGGCAGGTTCAAGGCCGGGGCGCGGGTTCGAGGCGCCGGTCCGGGAGTCCTCCTCAGGAGGCCGGATCGCCGGCGACGGTGATGGTGAGGTTTCCCGCGTCGGTAGGGGAGGGGCTCCACTCGCCCGATGCGCGGGTCCACACCTGGCCGGCGAAGGAGACCTCCGTGATGGACAGGGCGTCGGCCGAGGCCACGGCCCAGGATGCGGTGGTCCAGCCCCCGGGCTCGGTGGCCGGAACCACCAGAGCGTTGCCGTCGGCCACACCGCCGAGGGGGCCGAAGATCCGCTCGGCGGCCGCGGCCACGGCGGCGGGATCGCCCGGGGCGGAGGCCTTGCGCAGCACGCACGTCAGGGCGGCCGGGGACTGTCCGGTCAGCGCGGAGGCGAAGGCCCGTCCCTCCGGTTCGTGGTCGGCATAGGCGGTGGGGTAGGCGCTGCGCTGGACGCGCTGGGCGGCGTCGGTGATGGGCAGCGTCTCGTAGCCCGGGATGCGCACCAGCGCGTCGTAGAACGCGCCCGCCGCATACAGGGGATCCATCACCTGCGCCTCGGTGCCCCAGCCCTGGGAGGGCCGCTGCTGGAACAGCCCTCGCGAATCGGGTCCGGCTTCGTCGCCGTAGTCGATGTTCTCGAGCCGGGACTCCTGCACTGCGGTGGCAATCGCGATCGAGGCCGCCCGCGCGGGCAGACCGCGGACCACGGCGACCCCGGCGATCAGGGCGGCGTTCTGCGCCTGCACCGGTGTGAGGTCATAGCTGTCGGAGCCTACAGTGGCGGTGCACCGTTCGGTGCGGAGGACCTCCGGGGGCTCAAACTGAGCGGCCGCCGCCCACACGCCTCCGCCGACGACGGCGAGCAGCGCGGCGGCTCCGATCCTCCTGCGCCTGAGGACTGCCCGCGAGGGGCCGGTGGCAGGCATGCTCTGCTAGTTGGCGTGCAGGGCGGCGTTGAGGGCGATGCCCTCGCCGCGGCGGGGGCGGGCCTCGACGACGCCGGTGGTTGAGTTGCGGAGGTAGAGGATGCCCGGTTCCCCGGACAGGGCTGCGGCCTTCGTGGTGCTGCCGTCGGGCAGGGTGACCTTCGTGCCGGCCGTCAGGTAGAGCCCGGCCTCCACCACGCAGTCGTCGCCCAGCGAAATGCCCACCCCGGCCTGGGCGCCGAGCAGGCAGCGCTCGCCGATGGTGATTTTCTGGGTGCCGCCGCCGGAGAGCGTCCCCATGATCGAGGCTCCGCCGCCGATGTCGGAGCCGTTGCCGACGACAACGCCGGCGGAGATGCGTCCCTCGACCATCGAGGTGCCGAGGGTGCCTGCATTGAAGTTCACAAAGCCCTCGTGCATGACCGTCGTGCCTTCTGCAAGGTACGCTCCCAGCCGCACCCGGTCGGCGTCGGCGATGCGTACGCCTGTGGGCACCACGTAGTCGACCATGCGCGGGAACTTGTCGACGGACAGGACGCTCACCGGGCCGCGAGCCCGCAGGGCAAGGCGCACGCCCTCGAAGTCCGCGGCGGCGCAGGGCCCGTGGTTCGTCCAGACGACGTTGGCCAGGAGACCGAAGATGCCGTCGAGGTTGATGCTGTTCGGGGTGGCCAGCCGGTGCGAGAGCAGGTGCAGGCGCAGGTACGCGTCGACGGCGTCGGCGGGCGGGGCGCCGAGGTCGATCGAGGGGGAGACCAGCGCGCTCGTTGTCCGGCGCACCGGATCGGCGCCCGCCCCGGCGAGGGCCTCCAGTTCGCTCCGCAGGGCCCGGTCGGATTCCTGATCCTCGGCCTCCCCGAGCCGGGGGGCCGGGAACCACACCTCAAGCACGCTGCCGTCGGCGGCGAGGGTGGCGAGGCCGAGGCCAAAAGCGGTCCGTGCGCCGGGCGCGGGCGTGGGGGAATGATCTGCGCTCTGGGTCATGGGCAGAAGTCTACCGAGGGATAGGGTGGGAAAATGACTCAGCCCAGCCTGCGGCGCCTCGATCTCGGCGTCGATGTTGCCCAATTGACAGCAGATCTCGTTGACATCTACAGCGTCTCCGGCGAGGAGCGCGCCATCGCCGACGCGGTGGAGGAAGCCCTGCGGGGCCTTGCGCACCTCGAGGTGGTACGGGACGGCGACGCGCTGATCGCGCGCACCTCCCTGGGCCGCAGCGAGCGAGTGATCCTGGCAGGCCACCTTGATACGGTGCCCCTGCCCACCGCGGCGGGCGCGCGGGCGACGGTCCCGGGCAGGTGGGACGGCGAGGTGCTGTTCGGCCGGGGGACGACCGACATGAAGGGCGGCGTCGCGGTCCAGCTGGCGCTCGCCGCCACGCTGACGGACCCGGTCCGCGACGTCACCTATGTCTTCTACGACCACGAGGAGGTCGAGGCCTCGCTCAGCGGCCTGGGCCGGCTGGCCGAGCGCTACCCTGAGTGGCTGAGTGCCGATTTCGCCGTGCTCCTCGAACCCACCGCGGGCACCGTCGAGGGCGGATGCAACGGCACGGCCCGCTTCAATGTCACCACCACCGGCAAGGCCGCCCACTCGGCCCGCGCCTGGCGCGGGGAGAACGCCATCCACAAGGCCGCAGAGGTACTCGTGCGGCTGCGGGAGCACCAGCCGGCGACCGTGCCGGTGGACGGGCTTGACTACCGCGAGAGCCTCAACGCGGTGCTGATCAGCGGCGGCACTGCAGGCAACGTCATCCCCGACCGCACCGTCATCGAGGTGAACTACCGCTTCGCCCCGGATAAGAGCCCCGACGAGGCCGAAGAGTATGTGCGGGGGGTGCTTGAGGGGTTCGAGATCGAGCGGACCGACGCCGCGGCCGGCGCGCGGCCGGGACTGCAGCATCCGGCCGCGGCGAGCTTCGTGGCCGCTGTCGGTGCCGAGCCGAAGCCCAAGTACGGGTGGACGGACGTTGCGCGCTTCAGCGAACTGGGCATCCCCGCGGTCAACTTCGGGCCCGGCGACGCCCTGCTGGCCCACAGCGACGACGAGCACGTGTACGCCGGCGAGGTGCGCGAGTGCCTGCGCGTGCTGACCACCTGGCTCTCCCGCTGATCCGCGGCGGAACGTCAACGGCAGCGGACCGCCCGGGGCGGTGCTCCCGCTTTCGGGTTTCCCATCGGAAAGGGCCCCGGTCAGCCGAGCTGACCGGGGCCCTTTGTCCTGCGTGATCATCGTCGTCCGGGCAGAAGCCCGGTAGGACTCAGCGGGAGAGGGTGCCCTCGGGCTCCGCGGCGATCACCCCGTCCTGCTTGTCATCACGTGCCGTGCCCTTGCTGCGGAAGCTCAGCAGCGTGGAGAGCCTCGTCGCGAGGGACGACAGCGCGAAGTTGATGATGATGAAAATCACGGCGGCAATGAGGAGGGACTGCAGGAGGTTGCCCTCACCGACCCCGAGCCGTCGAGCGTTCTGCAGCAGCTCCGGGAAGCCGATGATGTAACCCAGCGCCGAATCCTTCAGGATGACGACGAACTGGCTCACCAGCGCGGGCAGCATGGCGATGAGCGCCTGGGGCACCTCGATGGTGCGCAAAGACTGCATCTGGGTCATGCCGATCGCCAGGCCCGCCTCGCGCTGGCCCTTGGGCAGGCCCTGCACCCCGGAGCGGATCAGCTCCGCGATGACCGAGCCGTTGTAGAGGGTCAGGGCGATCACGACGGCCCAGAAGGGGGCGTTCTCGACGAGGTTGGAGCGCCCGAGGGCCAGCCACAGGAAGATCATCATCAGCAGGACGGGCACGGCCCGGAAGAACTCGACGACGAGCCCGGCAAACCAGCGGATGGGCTTCACGTGGCTGAGCCGGCCGAGGCCGAAGATCAGCCCGAACAGGACCGAGGTGACGACGGCGATGGCCGCCGCCCTCAGCGTGCTCAGCAGGCCGGGCAGCAGGAAGAACTCCCAGGTGCGTCCCTCGAGGAAGGGCGTCCACTTGCCGGCCGCGAGCTGTCCCTTCCCGCCGAGCAGGAACACCACGTAGGCGAGGAGCCCTGCGATGAGCAGCGCCCCGATGATGTTGCCGATGAAGATATTGCGCCGCGATTTGGGGCCGGGGGCGTCGAAGAGGACGTTCTGGGCGCTCATCGGGCCACCGCCAATCTCCTGGAGGCCCAGGTTGTGAGGAGTCCGACCGGGATCACGAGGATCACGAAGCCGATGGCGAACGTGAAGAAGATCGGGATGACCAGGTCGCCGCGGAACTCGATCATCGTCTTCATCAGGCTCGAAGCCTCGGCCGCGACCGAGCCGGCCGCCGCCACCGTCGAGTTCTTGATCAGCGCGATCAGGACATTGCCCAGGGGGGCGATGGCTCCCCGGAAGGCCTGCGGGAGGATGATCAGGCGGGCCGCCGGGAGGAAGCTGAGCCCGATCGCCCGGGCGGCTTCGGCCTGCCCTAGCGGGACGGTGTTGACGCCGCTGCGGATCGCCTCGCAGACGAAGGCGGCGTGGTAGACCGTGAGCCCGAGGATGGCCAGGCGGAAGAAGTTCAGGTTGAAGTCGTCCGTCAGGGACACCTGGAGCTGCCCGAAGAGACCGAGCACCCCGAAGGCGATGATGATCGTCAGGGGAGTGTTGCGGAAGATGTTGACGTACGCAGCGCCCAGCCACTGGAGGCTGGGGATCGGGGAAATTCTCATGAGCGCCAGCAGGGTGCCGAGCACCAGGGACCACACAGCGGCCCAGAAGGTCAGCTGGATGTTCACCCAGAAGGCCGCCGGGACGTTGTAGGTCTCGAAGAGCGTCAGGAAATTATCCACGGTTCACCTCATTCGTTGGGGGACATGCATTGGTGGGACGGCCGGGATCGGCCGCCCCACCAATAGAGGGAGGTGATCAGGCGCAGTCTTCCGGCTCCGGCGGGTTCAGTTCCTCGTTGTAACTGTAATCCGCACCTTCGGTGTTGGCCTCAATGGCTTCTTCCCAGGCACCTTCCTCGATCATCTTGGTGATCGCGGCGTTGATGTCCTCGCACATGTCGCTGCCCTTGGGCAGGCCGACGCCGTAGCGCTCTTCGGAGAAGGGGTTGCCGACGACCTTGAACTGGCCGGCGTTGGTTTCCTGGGCGGCCAGGCCGGCCAGGATGATGTCATCGGTGGTGACGGCGTCGATCTGGCCGCCGCCCATCACGCTGACGCACTCGGCGTAGCCGGGCTGCTCCACCAGGTTGACTCCGGGGTACTGATCCTTGATCTTCTGCGCCGACGTGGAACCGGTGACCGAGCAGAGGTTCTTGCCCTCGAGGTCCTCGGGCCCGGCGATGTCGCTGTCCACCGGCACCAGGAGGTCCTGGCCGGCAATGAAGTACGGTCCGGCGAAGTCGACCGTCTCCTTGCGCTCATCGGTGATGGAGTAGGTCGCGAAGATCATGTCGACCTGGTTGTTCGAGAGCAGGTTTTCGCGGTTGGCCGAGGGGGCCTCGACGAACTCGATCTGGTCCTCGGCGTAGCCGAGTTCCCCGGCGACGTACTTGGCGACATCGACGTCGAAGCCCGAGTACGAGCCGCCTTCGTCGAAGCCCAGGCCGGGCTGATCGTACTTGATGCCAATCTTGACGGTCTCGCCGCCGCCCTCGCCGGCGCCGCCGGTTTCGCCGCCGCCGCCTCCTTCATTGCCGCCGCCACCTCCACAGGCCGAGAGGGTGAGTGCTGCTGCCGCTGCCATAGCGGCTGCATAACGGGTCTTTCGCATGATTTCTCCTTGCGTTGCGGCCCTTGTGAGGCCTTGACGATGCGGTATGGGTAAGTCGTGGAACTCTAGTGGGCGAGGATCTTGCCAAGGAAGTCCTTGGCCCGTTCGCTCTTGGGGTTGGTGAAGAACTCTTCGGGGGTTGCCTGCTCGACGATCTGCCCGTCGGCCATGAACACCACCCGGTCGGCGGCCTTCCGGGCGAAGCCCATCTCATGGGTGACGACGATCATCGTCATGCCCTCCTTGGCGAGGGAAACCATGGCGTCGAGGACCTCGTTGATCATCTCGGGGTCCAGCGCCGAGGTCGGCTCGTCGAACAGCATCACCTTGGGCTTCATCGCCAGCGCCCGGGCGATCGCCACCCGCTGCTGCTGGCCGCCGGAGAGCTGGGCGGGCAGCTTGTCGGCCTGGTTGTCGACGCCCACACGCTTGAGCAGCGACAGGGCAAGCTCCTTCGCTTCGCCGCCCTTCATGCCCTTGACCTTGACCGGCCCGAGGGTCACATTTTCAAGGATGGACTTGTGCGCGAAGAGGTTGAAGGACTGGAAGACCATTCCCACGTCGGCGCGGAGCCGTGCCAGCGCTTTGCCCTCCGCGGGCAGCACCTTGCCATCGACCTGGATCTCGCCGTCGTCGATGGTCTCCAGGCGGTTGATGGCCCGGCACAGGGTCGACTTTCCGGAACCGGACGGGCCGATCACGACGACGACCTCGCCGCGGGCAACCTCAAGGTCGATGTCCTTGAGGACGTGCAGGGGACCGTAGTGCTTGTTGACCTTCTTCAGAGAGACGAGAGGGTGCGCAGAAGACGCGGACGTGGACGGCTGCGGTTCGCTTGTCATGCAGAAGAATCTAGCGAACGAATGCCCTCTGGCAATACAAGCGCGCCCAAAAGGAGGAATTGTGATTCAAGAGCAACCAAAGCCCGAACGGCGGGCCGGGCGGTTAGCCTAGGAGGATGCCTCACCTGAACCGCGACTCCGACGCCGACGCCAGCACACCCTCCCGCCAGGTGCCTTCACGGGCTCCCGGGGGAGAGCCCCGACGACGCGGCTCGGTCGAACTGCGCCGGGGGCAGGCGGCCGAGCCGCAGTCGGACAGCTTCCTCCTGGACGCCGAGGAAGAGCCGATGTTCACCAAGACCGATCCGTGGCGGGTGCTGCGGATCCAGAGCGAATTCGTCGAAGGTTTCGGCACCCTCTCCGAACTCGGCCCCGCGATCAGCGTCTTCGGGTCGGCGCGGACGCCGCGGGACTCCCGGTTCTACGCCGTGGGCGAGGAGGTGGGCCGGCGGCTCGTCGGTGCCGGCTACGCGGTGATCACCGGTGGCGGCCCGGGCGCTATGGAGGCCGCGAACAAGGGCGCCTGCGAGGCCGGCGGCATGTCGGTCGGGCTGGGGATCGAGCTTCCCTTCGAACAGGGAATGAACGAGTGGGTCGACCTCGGCATCAACTTCCGGTACTTCTTCGCCCGCAAGACGATGTTCGTGAAGTACGCGCGGGGGTTCGTGGTGCTGCCCGGCGGTTTCGGCACCCTCGATGAGCTCTTCGAGGCCATGACCCTCGTGCAGACCCGCAAGGTCACCTCGTTCCCCATCGTGCTGATCGGCATCGACTACTGGACCCCGCTGTGGGACTGGGTGAAGAACACCCTGCTCGCCGAGGGCATGATCGCCGAAGCGGACCTGGGCCTGGTGCACCTCGTCGACACCGCCGAGGAAGCCGTCAATTTCGTCATTGCCGACACCAAGACCCACACCGCGCCGTAAGGCCGGGCGAGAACCGCTGCCGGTGCCGGAGGGCTTTCTGGCACGATGGCACTGTGAGTATCTTCCTCGTCCTCGTCGCTGTGGCCCTGCTGGCCGGTACGGCCGCCGCGGCCTGGCGGCTCCCGCAGGGGCGAACCGCGCTGCGCCGGTCCGCCCGCCCCGGCTGGGTGCTTCCGGGCCTTGCCGGGCAGCTTCCGGTGCTGCCGCCGATCCTGCTGCCGGACACCCCGGCCGCCGAGGACGTCACCGCGATCCGGTTCGGGAGGGCCCTGCGGGGCTACCGCACCGACCAGGTGCATGAGGTCCTGAACTCCCTCGCCGGGGCGCTCGCGGATCGGGACGCCCAGATCGAGGCTCTGCGCCGGAGCTCCCAGGGTCCCGCCGGCCACGGCGGGGCACAGCCGTGACACCGGCCGCCGCGGGCTCCGACGGGAAGCTGCGCTGCGGGTGGTCGGTCTCCAGCGCCGAGTACGAGCGATACCACGACGAGGAGTGGGGCCGGCCGGTCCACGGCGAGGCTGCCCTGTTTGAACGCCTCAGCCTCGAGGCCTTCCAGTCCGGGCTGAGCTGGATCACCATCCTGCGCAAGCGCCCCGCCTTCCGTGAGGCCTTCGCCGGGTTCGAGCCGTCCCGGGTCGCGGCCTTCACGGACGAGGACGTCGCCCGGCTGCTCGCCGACGCCGGGATCGTCCGCAACCGGGCCAAGATCCTGGCCACCATCGCGAACGCCCGGGCGCTGGCGGCCCTGCCCCCGGAGGTGAGCCTCGCCGGTCTGCTCGAGGCCCACCGGCCCGCCCCGCGCCCGGCGCCGGTGGAGCTGCAGGAGGTCCCCGCGATCACCGCCGAGTCGACGGCGCTCGCGAAGGCACTCCGCGGCCACGGCTTCCGGTTCGTCGGGCCCACGACGGCCTACGCCATGATGCAGGCCACCGGCTATGTGAACGACCATCTCGCCTCCTGCTGGGTGCGCGCGGAAACCGCCGCCGGTGGGCCGGACGGCGCGGCGGCGCCGGTGCCGTGACGCGCCCGGGACTGCAGGGCGGCAGGCGCGGAGCACTGCTCCGGTGGCCCTGGCCGGTGCAGGTCCTTCTTGTCTTCGGCGCAGCCCGTGCCGTCTCCGCTGCCCTGCTCACCGCTGCGGCCTCCCGCCAGTCGGCCAGCCCCTGGGGGCCGGCCTCCCCGAACTACCTGTCCTTCGTCGAATTCTGGGACAGCGGCTGGTACCGGCGGATCTACGACGAGGGATATCCCGAGGTTCTGCCGCGCGCCGAGGACGGGTCCGTGCTCCAGAACCAGTGGGCGTTCTATCCCCTTTTCCCGGCACTGGTCCGGTTGCTCACTGTCCTGACCGGAGGCGGCTGGAATGTCCTGGCCCCGGCCGTGGCCACCGCCTGCGGCTTCGCCGCCGCCCTGATGCTCTACCGCCTCTTCCGCCTGGCCGCCGCCCATCGGGAAGCGCTGTGGGGCGTGGCGTTCGTGGCGTTCCTGCCGGTGGCGCCGGTCCTCCAGGTTCCGTATGCGGAGTCGCTCCACCTGCTACTGCTGGTGCTGGCGCTCTATCTGGTGGCGACGGGCCGCTACCTCGGCGCGGTCCCGGTGGTCCTGGTGATGGGCCTGGCCCGGCCGGCGGGTGTTCCGTTCGCGGTGCTCGTCTTTGCCCTGCTGGTCCGGGCGGCGGTGAGGTATTGGCGGAGGCCTGCCGGCCCGTCCCGGGAGGAGCCCCCCGGTCCGGCCGTGGCCCGGCTCGCGGTGCTGACGCTGGCCGCGGGTGCCGCGGCGCTTTGCTGGCCCGCCACGGCATGGGCGGTGACCGGGCGGTTCGACGCCTACGTGGAGACCGAGACAGCCTGGCGGGGATCGCACCTGGCGCCCTTCCTGCCATGGCTGCAGGCCGGGACGAACCTGCTCGGGCCCGTCGGTGGGCCGGTGGCGGTGCTGGCAGCCGCGGCCGCGTGCGTCCTGCTCCTGCGGCTGGAGCCGGTGCGGCGCCTCGGGCGGGTGCCCGTCTGGTGGTGCGCTTCCTACCTGCTGTACCTTGCCGCGTTCTGGAACCCGCAGACCAGCACCTACCGCATCCTGCTGCCGCTGTTTCCCCTCGCGCTGGCCGCCGTCTTCGCCGTTCGGTCCACGCCGGCCCGGTGCGCGGTCCTCGGCGTGTCGGTGCTGCTGCAGGCCGTCTGGATCGCCCTGTTGTGGATGTGGAACCCCTCCGGGGGTACCAGCGACTTCCCCCCCTGAGGGCGCGACACTGTGATCCGCACCGCACTGAATTAGTCCCTGCGCGCGATTGTGCTGGATAATGTTTGGTGATGACGTGTATCGGCGCGCTTCTCTCTCAGGGGGTGCGTTCCGCGCACACCGCTTACCGACGCGCGGCCCTCATCCGGCAGCGCACTGTTGAAAGGGACACTCCTTATGGCTGCCATGAAACCGCGAACCGGCGACGGACCGATGGAAGTCACCAAGGAGGGGCGCAGCCTCATCATGCGGGTCCCGATCGACGGTGGGGGACGGCTCGTTGTCGAGCTCAACGCGGAGGAAGCCGGAAAACTTAAGGACTGCCTGCTCACCGTCACCGGCTGAGTCCGCCGTGTCGGGCCGCGCCGCGTCGGGCCGCCCGGCCGCCCGGCCGGCCGGGTCAGGCCTGGCGTTTCACCGCGAGCAGCAGGCCCGATCCCGTCGGCAGAAGCGCCGACAGGAGCTTCTCGTGCTCCCGGACGGTCCTGCCGATCTGGCGCAGCGTATTGGTCGAGGCCTCGCGTACGGCCGGTTCGGCCACGCGGTCCGCATCGAGCGCGTCATTGACGATGAGCATTCCGCCGGGCTTCAGCAGCCGGATGGCCTGATCCACGTACAGGGGAAGATTCGGCTTGTCGGCGTCGATGAACACAAGGTCGTAGGCGGCGTCGGTCAGCCGGGGGAGCACATCGGCGGCTCGCCCGGAGATGGTGCGCGTGCGGTTGGCGGGGATCCCCGCCTCCGCGTAGGCCTCCCGGGCGGTGCGCAGATGGTCGACGTCGGAGTCGATGGTGGTCAGCACGGCGCTGCGGCCAAGCCCGCGCAGCAGGCACACGCCCGAGACCCCGGCGCCCGCGCCGACCTCGACGGCGGTCTGCGCCTTGGACCCCGCGGCAAGCACCGTCAGCGCTGCTCCCACACCCGGTGACACGGGGGTCACTCCGAGCTCGTGGGATCGGTCCCGGGCGCGCAGGAGGACGTCGTCCTCCTCCGGAAGCCCTTCGGTGTAGGACCAGCTGCTCTGCTTATCCGCGGCCATCGGTGTCCGTTCTGTCGGTGATTTCTGGTTCGGGCCCCCACCCCGCTTCAACCCTACTGTTAATGCCCCTCGGGGCGCGCACCGGTGTCCATCCAACGCACCTGCTTTTATCAGCGTGCTCCCAGCTTGATGCGAAAGTATTTTCTTTCCGGGACATCCAACGCACGTACGGCGTCGAACTCCTTCTGGCTGCATTTTCAGCTCGCAGCAGCCCGGAGCGGGAACAGTTCGACGGCGGGAAGAGGAAACTGATGTCTACAGTACGGGCGGCAGCGGCCGCGGGGCCGGCGATCCCTCCGGCCGAAGCCGGCACGGGCGACAGTGAGTGGGTTGCGCCGTCCTGGGAGGAAGTCGTCACCAACTACTCACCGAAGGTGTACCGGCTCGCGTACCGGCTCACCGGCAACAAATACGACGCCGAGGACCTCACACAGGAGGTGTTCGTCAGGGTCTTCCGCTCGCTGGCCAACTTCAAGCCGGGCACCCTCGACGGCTGGCTGCACCGCATCACCACGAACCTCTTCCTCGACCAGGCGCGGCGCAAGACCCGCATCCGGTTCGACGGGCTCACCGAGGAGGCCGAAAGCAGGCTCCCCAGCGGCCATCCCGGCCCCGAGCGCAGCTACGAGTTCAACAACCTCGACATCGATGTCCAGTCCGCGCTCGAGGAACTGCCCCCGGACTTCCGGGCCGCCGTCGTGCTCTGCGACCTTGAGGGGCTGGCGTACGACGAGGTGGCCGCGGTGCTCGGGGTGAAACTCGGAACCGTACGCTCGCGCATCCACCGGGGGCGCACCATGCTCCGGGAGAAGCTTGCCCACCGGGCTCCGCGGAGGCCGGCCCTGTCGATCCCGCGCATCGCCGGCGTCGGCTAGGCCCTGCGTCGGACCAAATGGTCCGGGTGCGGCCCAGGAAGGTAGTCTTTTCTCGTGTTGGGAATCAACGGTCTCGAGTTTGTCGTTCTGGCGCTGCTTGCCGTTGTGATCCTCGGCCCGGAGCGCCTCCCCGAGTACGCCTCCCAGCTCGCCCGGCTCGTCAAGGGACTCCGGAGGATGGCCACCGGCGCCCGTGAGCAGCTGCGTGAGGAAGTGGGCCCCGAGCTGGACGAGGTCGACTGGCGCAAGCTCGACCCCCGCCAGTACGATCCCCGGCGGATCATCCGCGAAGCGCTCCTCGAAGATTTCGACGACGTCCTCAAGCCCGTCAGCAGCGGCGCGCCCGCACCCGTCGCCCCTGCAGAACTCCGCAGCGCGCCTCAGGCGGCCCGGCTGTCCGCCGGGCAGGCGGCCCCCTATGACGCCGAGGCGACCTAGATCGAGCACGCTGGACCGAGCAACCTGAACCAAGCGACCTGGACCTTCAGGCCCGCCGGGGGTCTGGTGAGGACCGGGCTCAGCGCGGGGAGAGCGTCAGCTTGGTTCCCGAGAGCCCGCGTGGGCGGTGCGCTAGTCCGTCCGCAACCTTCCTCAGTTCAGCGGCCGCGGGGGAGTCCTCCCCGGTCAGGACGATGGGCAGGCCCGCGTCGCCGCCCTCCCGCAGGGCCACCTCGACGGGCACCGAGCCCAGCAGCCCGATGTCGGTGCCAAGGGTGTCGGTGAGCCGGGAGGCGAGGGTAGCGCCGCCGCCGGCGCCGAACAGCTCGAGCCGCCCGCCGCCGGGCAGTTCGAGCCAGGACATGTTCTCGATCACCCCGGCCACCTTCTGGCCCGTCTGTGCGGCCATCGCCCCGGCTCGTTCCGCCACATCCGCCGCCGCACTCTGCGGGGTGGTGACCACGAGCAGCTCGGAGCGCGGCAGCAGCTGCGCCACCGAGATCGCGATGTCCCCGGTGCCCGGGGGCAGGTCGAGGAAGAGCGCATCGAGGTCGCCAAAATAGACGTCGGTCAGGAACTGCTCGAGGGCACGGTGGAGCATCGGTCCGCGCCAGGCCACGGGCTGGTTGCCGCTGACGAACATGCCGATCGAGATCACCTTCACCCCGTGGGCCACGGGAGGCAGGATCATTTCATCGACCTTCGTCGGCTGCTGGGTGATTCCCATCAGCGCCGGCACTGAGAATCCGTAGACGTCCGCGTCGATGATGCCCACCCGCAGTCCCTGCGCGGCCATGGCGGCTGCGAGGTTGACGGTGACGGTCGACTTACCGACCCCGCCCTTGCCGCTGGCGACGGCGTAGACGCGGGTCAGGGACCCTTCCTCATTGAAGGGGATGCCCCGGGCCCCGCCCGGACCGCGGAGCCTGGCCTTCAGCTCATCGCGCTGGTCCTGGTTCATCACACCGAGTTCGACGCGCACGCGCTCGACGCCGGACAGTCCCGCCAGGGCCACCTCGACGTCCGAGGTGATGGTGGTGGAAAGGGGGCACCCGGCGATGGTCAGCAGGACACGAACGGTCACGGTGCCGTCGCCGGGGGCCTCGACGGCCTCGACCATCCCGAGGTCGGTGATGGGCCGGCGGAGTTCGGGGTCGAGCACCGAGCCGAGTGCCGTGAGCACTGCTGCCTCAGTGATCACTGGCTGTCGCTTCCGATTGGCGGGGCGACCCGGGGCAGGCTCATGGTGTTATCCGACGGCTTCCTCCGCGGTTTCTTCGAAAGGGTCGGCTCCTGGCCGTCCGCTGCCTCAAGCAGTTCCTCGAGTGCCGAGCGGAGCTCCGAACGCACATAGTCGCGGGTGGCGACCTCGCGGATGGCGATGCGCAGCTCGGCGATCTCACGGGTCAGGTATTCGGTGTCGGACAGGTTCCGTTCGGCCCGGTGCCGGTCCTCACGCAGCGACACCCGGTCGCGGTCGTCCTGCCGGTTCTGCGCCAGCAGCAGCAGGGGGGCCGCGTAGGAGGCCTGCAGGGACAGCATCAGCGTCAGGGCGGTGAAGCCCAGCGCCGCGCTGT
The DNA here is from genome assembly GCF_009828605.1 of Arthrobacter zhaoguopingii. Lineage (NCBI taxonomy): Bacteria > Bacillati > Actinomycetota > Actinomycetes > Micrococcales > Micrococcaceae > Arthrobacter > Arthrobacter zhaoguopingii. The sequence goes on from NZ_WIAE01000006.1 coordinate 70,116, forward strand.
CCCACCGGGCGTTCTCGGGTCCCCAGGTGTTCCAGACCAGCCAGAGCACGCAGAACACCGTCATATAGAAGAGGAACTGGGGGGTTCCCATGAAGCGTGCGAAGTTCTCGGTGGCGCTGCCGAACCGGTCCGGGTTGGGACGCAGCCGGGGGAACACCCGTTTGCGGCTCTCCCGTGGGGTGTCAAGACCGGTCGAGGTCGAGCGGATTCTCTCAGCCATTTGTTCCTCCCCGACGTAGCGCGCGTGCGTCGTCCTGGGCCCGCCAGTCGTCCGGCAGCAGGTGATCGAGCACGTCGTCCACCGTCACCGCACCTACCAGGCGGCCCTCCTTGTTGATAATCGGCAGCGAGTTGAGGTTGTAGGTCGCGAGGATGCGGGAGACCTCGCTGACATTGGCCTGGTCGCTGACCGGCTCGAGGTCCGCATCGAGGATGTTGCCCAACTGCTCGGGCGGAGGGAAACGCAGCAGCTGCTGGATGTGCACCACGCCGAGGTAACGCCCGGTCGGGGTCTCCAGCGGCGGGCGGCACACGAAGATCGACGAGGCGAGCGCCGGGGTGAGTTCCTCGCGCCGGACGTGCGCCAGCGCCTCGGCCACCGTGGCTTCGGGCGGGAGGATGACCGGCACCGTGGTCATGAGCGAGCCGGCGGTGTCCTCCTCGTACTCGAGCAGGCGGCGCACGTCGTCGGCGTCCTCCGGCTCCATCAGCTGGAGCAGTTCCTCCTTCTGGGCCTCCGGGAGCTCATTGAGCAGGTCCGCGGCGTCGTCGGGGTCCATCTCCTCGAGGATGTCGGCGGCCCGTTCGCGATTGAGCGATGAGAGGATCTGGACCTGGTCGTCGTCGGGCAGCTCCTGGAGGATGTCGGCAAGCCGGTCATCCTGAAGCTCGCCGGCCACCTCGAGGCGGCGCTTGTTGCTCATCTCGTGGAGGGCCTCGGCGAAGTCGGCGGCCTTGAGGTCCTCGTGCTGGGCGACGAACTGCGAGGCCCCCTGCGGTTCGTTCGTGGCCCCGTGGTAGGCGTCGAGCCAGTTGATGATCAGGCGCTCGCCGCTCCTGCGCAGGCTCCGCAGGGCCGAGGTCGGCCCGCCGCGCCGGATGAACAGCTGGGAGACGTGCCAGTCCCCGGCCCTGTTCTTCTCCATGGCGATGTCTTCGATGACGGCGTCCCCGGAGCCGTCCTGCAGGGTGACCCTCCGGTCGAACAGCTCGCCGACCACCAGCAGTTCCGCCCCCCGCTGCTCGAAGCGGCGCAGGTTGACCAGGCCCGTGCAGATGATCTGCGAGGTATCCATCGAGGTGACCCGGGTCATGGGCACGAAGATGCGTTTCTTGCCCGGAACCTCGATGACGATGCCCACGACCTGCGGCTCCTTCAGGGCGCCGCGGTCGAGCACCACGACATCACGCAGCCGGCCCAGACGATCGCCCAGGGGGTCGAAAACGTCGAGGCCAAGGAGGCGGGCCACAAAGACGCGGGTTGGATTGGTACTCACAAGGCAAGGCTACTTCGCGGAGCGGGATCCGGTGTATTCGGTGACGGTTTCACCGGTGCCGGGGCTGTTCAGCCGGGGTCAGTTCCCACTGTCGAGAAGCGCTGGAGGCCGGTGACGCGCAGGAGTCTGAGTTTGTCGTCATCGGTGCTGCCGGGCGTCGTTGTGTAGACGACGATCCTTAGGTCACTGCCTGGTGCGCTCAGGACGTCGCAGTCGACGGTGATCGGGCCCACGGGAGTATTCGCGATCGTCTTGCGGCTGGACCGGTGCTCCGCGACGCGGGCTTCGGCCCAGCGGCGTCGAAACTCCGGTGACGTGGCGGACAGCCGTGACACGAGTTGGGTGAGTGCGGCGTCCTGGGGGTACCGGCCTACCGCTGCGCGCAGGTCGGACGTGAGATCGCCTGCAAAATCCGCTTCGTGCTGGGTGTCGAAGGTTACTCCAGGGTGGCCCGAGGTGAAGTGCCGCCAGACCAGATTGCGATCGGCTTTCGAGAGTGTGGACGGATCTCCGATCAGCGCCGCCCAGAGGGGATTCCACAGGAGGATGTCGTGAGCAGCAGTAAAGACAGCGACCGGCACATCATTGAGGCGGTCGACGATGCGCTGCACGCCGGGGGTTATATGGCGCGGCACCACCTGGGCAGAAGGGGCTGCGGCGCCGGCTGCCCGGTAAAGGTGGTCCCGTTCGCTCACTGTCAGCCGGAGTGCGACCGCCAGCGCCGCCAGGACGTGCGGGGACGGGTTCTTCGCTCTGCCCTGCTCAAGCCGCACCAGGTAGTCCACGCTCACGTTCGCCAGGATGGCCAGTTCCTCCCGGCGCAACCCCGTGCTTCGGCGGCCCAATCCCGGGGGCAGCCCGACCTCTGCGGGAGTGGTTCGGTCCCGCCAGGACCTCAGGACAGTCGCAAATTCGCTCACGTTACCTATCCTGCTCCTACCGTGGAGATTGTGGGTGGTACTGCCGGTCCTACCGTCGAGCGGTACCTTGGGGCCCGGCCCGGCGGGGCCCACGATGGATGCATGACAACCACACTGATCACAGGGGCCAATAAGAGCCTCGGACTTGAAACCGCCCGCCGCCTCATCGAGGCCGGCCACACCGTGTATGCCGGCATGCGCGACACCGCCAACGGCGGCGCCGCGCGGGCCCTCGGCGCCCACCTCGTGCAGCTTGACGTCACCGACCAGGCCAGCATCGACACCGCCATGGACTCACTGCCGGCGCTGGACGTGCTCGTCAATAATGCCGGGATCCTCGGGGCTTCTTTTGGCGTCGATGACCTCACCACGGACACCATGTTCGATGTCCTCAATACCAACGTGCTGGGCATTGTCCGCACCACTCAGGCCGTGCTGCCGCTGCTGCGCCGCTCGGGACACCCGGTCATCGTGAACGTTGCCTCGGGAGTGGGCTGGCCCAAATACCTGACCACCGGGGGAACCGATGAGCACGCCGTACCGGCGATCCCCTACGCGGCATCGAAAGCCGCGGTCATCACGCTGACCGTGCAGTACGCCAAAAACCTGCCCGGGTTCCGCATCAACGCCAGCGACCCCGGATACACCGCAACCGACTTCAACGGACACGGCGGCCGCCAGACGGTGACCGAGGGCACCGATGCGACCGTCGCACTCGCCCTCATCGGCCCCGAAGGACCCACCGGGGAATTTCACAACCGCCACGGACGTATTAACTACTGACGGCCCAACGTGCGGTGCGGTCCCGTCGACGGGGAGGGCCTGCGTCAGCCCACCGGCACGGGTGAGAGCACCGCCGGCGGGGCGACGGAAAACAGGGTGAAGAACTCGGCAGCCAGCCCGGCGTCGCCCGCCACGGCGATCCGTTCGGACTCGAGCGCGTCGGGCACGGTCTCGCCGCTGAAAATCAGGTCCCAGAGGGCCAGGACATCCCCGGTCACCTCCACGTCGACGGTTCCCGCGCCGGACCGGCTGACGTCGATGGCCTGGGGGGTCACCACCACGGTGAACTGGTCCCCGTTGACCCGGATCCGGATCCTCGCGTCGAAGCGGGCTCCTTCGGGCGGAAAGTAGAGGGCCTTGAGCATCAGCATGAAAGCGTCGGTGCTCATGCCCTTCTCCGGCCGGTGCGAGATCCTCGATCCCCATCGCGAGAGCTCAAGGAGGATCGGTTCGAGTTGGTGCCCGCTGTCGGTGAGTTCATAGGCCGAGACGCTTGCCGGGGGCCCGAGCTTCACACGCCGAAGCAGGCCCGAGGCCTCAAGTTCCTTGAGCCGCTGGCTCAGGACATTCGGGCTGGCGTTCGGCAGGCCGGCGCGCAGGTCGCTGAAGCGCTTGGGTCCGAGCAGGAGCTCACGGACCACCAGCATCGACCAACGCTCGCCGACCGCATCCATCGCGAGGGCCGCTCCGCACGAGTCGTCATAAGTTCGCTGTGCCATGAAGGAATTATATCGCAGCTGCACGGGTTGGTATGGAAATAAAATTCTGTGATCCTGCAACAGGATCAACGTTGCACGGAAGGCGAATTATGGAGAAGTCAGCTGCACCGCTGGACCGGATCTTCGGAATCGAGTGGACGCCGGAGCGTCTTCAGGCCGCGGCCGCAAGCTATGAGGTGGTCCAGTCCCACACCTCGTTCCACAGCACGGTGGTGCGGCTTGCCTCCCGGACGGACCGTGTCGACATGCCGTCGTTGCGGGCACTGGTCACCCGCACCATGGGACGGGTCGAGGGGACCTACTGGATGGTTGCCGCCCTCGCGGTGGCCCACCTCGCGCTCAGCTGTCCTGAGCTGCTCACCGAGGAGCAGGCCTCACTCCTGCTGACTCCGCTCGCTGCCGGCGAAAACGCCGTCCCCTCCGACCGGGCGTTCGCGCACGCCGCCTAGGCTGAACCGCCGTCCCGGCCCGCCGGAACCTCCCACCATCGCCTGCGGCCCTTCGGCGGCCGCGGCGCGAGTTCACTGCAAGCGATACTCCATCCCGGGCGTCCGGATGTGGTGAACAATGGGCCCATGGCGAATGTACTTGGACGCACCCCTTCCCGTGACGAAGGCCGCGCTCTGCCGCGCGGTGAAACGGTGGGCCGCTACACGGCCTACCTCGAGGCGCAGAAAGCGGTGGACTACCTCGCCGACAACAAGTTCCCGGTGGAACGCGTCTCCATCATCGGCAACGACCTGAAGACGGTGGAGCGGGTCACCGGACGCCTCAGCTACCCGCGGGTGGCCCTGGCCAGTGCGGCCACCGGCGCCTGGTTCGGCTTCTTCGTCGGGCTCATCCTCACCCTCTTCGGCGGCAGCGAACCCTTCACCAGTGTCCTGTCCTCCATGGCGCTCGGTGCGATGTTCTGGCTTCTCTTCGGAGTCATCACCTACGCGTTCCAGCGGGGGAAGCGGGACTTCACCTCCACGAACCAGGTCATCGCCACTAGTTACGACGTGATTGTCGACCCCTCGGTCGCGGGGGAGGCGCGCCGCCGGCTCCAGCAGCTTCCCATGAACGGCCAGGCGCTGCATCCCGGAGGTCCGGCGGGCGGCTGGGACCAGCCCGCGGGAGGCTATCAGCCTCCCGCCCCGCAGGGCGGCATCCCCTCGGGCGGTCCCGAGGAGACCCCCGGCCCGGCCCGGCCCGACGCGGGCACACCGGCTGCGGACGGTCCTGGCAGTGCGCCTGGAGATCCGGCGGGACCCCGGCGCGGCAAGTATCCCGATCTTCCCGATGGCAGGCCCCAGTACGGAATCCGGGTCGACGCCCCCGTCCAGGAGGACGTCCCCCGCGCCGAGGGTCCGGGAGGCGGGCAGCCTCCGGCCGCGGAGCCGGAGGGAGCGGCTGCGGACGGGCCGGCGGGGAACGCGGGCCAGCATGGCTCGACGAGGGTCGAGCCTCCCCGCGACGGCCGGTAGACACCAGGCACGAGCAGCTCCGGCACGCGAAGAGCCCGGCACCCCAGGGGTGCCGGGCTCTTTCGCGTGCCCGGGCGGTTCGCCGCCGGCGCGCCTACTCGCCGGTCGGGCTGTAGATGCCGGCCATCCAGGCCTCCACGTCGTCGGGATCGCGGGGCAGGGCGGAGCTGAGGTTCACCGGACCGTCCTGGGTCATGAGGATGTCGTCCTCGATCCGGACGCCGATGCCGCGGTATTCCTCGGGCACCGACAGGTCCTCGTTCTTGAAGTACAGCCCGGGCTCGATGGTGAACACCATTCCCTCGGTGAGCACACCGTCGAGGTAGAGTTCCCGGCGCGCCTGGGCGCAGTCGTGAACGTCCATCCCGAGGTGGTGGCTGGTGCCGTGGGGCATCCACCGGCGGTGCTGCTGGCCCTCGGGGGCGAGAACCTCCTCGAGCGGCACCGGGAGCAGGCCCCAGTCGTTGAGGCGCTCGGCGAGGACGGTGACGGCCGCGGTGTGGATATCACGGAACTTCCGACCGGGCCGGGCGGCGGCGAAGGCGGCGTCGGCGGCCTCGAGGACCGCCGAGTAGATCCGGCGCTGCACCTCGGAGTAGGTGCCGTTCACCGGCAGGGTACGGGTGACGTCGGCGGTGTAAAGACTTTCGGCCTCAACGCCGGCGTCGAGCAGGAGCAGGTCCCCGGCGGAGACGCGGCCGTTGTTCCTGATCCAGTGAAGCACCGTCGCATTGTTCCCCGAGGCGGCGATGGTGTCGTATCCGAGGTCGTTGCCTTCTTCCCGGGCCCGGGTGAAGAACGCCCCTTCCACCACGCGCTCGCCGCGGGGGTGGGAGATGGCCCGGGGGAGCTGCCGGACCACTTCATGGAAGCCGTTGACGGTGGCATCCACGGCGGACTGCAGCTGCTCGATCTCCCAGGAGTCCTTGATCAGGCGCAGCTCCGAGAGGGCCTCGGCGAGCTTCGCGTCGAGGGCGTCGGCCTTCTCCAGGTCCACTCCGGTGTTGATGCGGGAGGTATCGACGAGCGCGTCGGCGTTGAGGTCGACCTCGCGGAGGAGCCGGATGCTGATGCCGCCGATCTGCGGCACGCCGGCGCCCTTGGTCACCGCCGTCTCGAGGCCGTCGAGGTCGGCCGTCTCAAGTGCCAGCAGGGATGACACCTGGGCGCGGGACAGGCGCGGGCCGATCCAGAACTCGCCGTAGCGCGCGTTGGCATAGAACTCCGAGCTGTCCCTGCCGGCCAGCTCGCGGAAGTACAGGGTGGCGGTGTGGTGGCCGCCGTCGTCGCCGGTTCCTTCGCCGACCGGTTCCATCACGAGCACAGCGTCGGGCTCGTGGTCCAGGCCGAGGCCGGTAAGATGGGCGAAGCCGGAGTGCGGGCGGAAGCGGTAGTCCGTGTCATTGGAGCGGACCTTCAGCGGGCCGGCCGGAATGACGAGCCGCTCGCCGGGGAACTGCTCCGAAACTGCGCGCCGGCGCTGCGCGGCGAAGTCCGCCACGGGCGCCTTCTCCGGCAGGGCGGTATCGGTGGGTGCCCAGCTGCCGGCCATGAAGGCCTTGAACGCCTCGGAGTCCGGACGCTGGGACCGGTTTTCGTTGCGGCTCGACAGCGGCTGGTCTTCGGGGGTGACCGGGGTGGCCCCGGGCTCGGGCTGGAACGCTTGAGGATTCTCTGCTGTACTCACTGGTCCATGGTCCCACCGGTCCCGCGGGCGGCCAAACATACCGCCGCGGCGTGCGCGTGTTGAAGCGCGGGCCGCCCCTTCAAGGAACGAGGAATCCGCGTCCGCTGGCGTAGATTGGGTTGGTGAGAATCGACCTGCACACGCACTCCAACATCTCCGACGGCACGGAAAGCCCCGGGGCGCTGATTCGTTCGGCGCGGCGGGCCGGGCTCGATGCCGTCGCGCTGACCGACCACGATTCCACGGCGGGCTGGGCGGAGGCGGCGGAGGCGGCTTCAGCGGAAGGCATCCGCTTCATCCCGGGGATGGAGGTGTCGTGCCAGAGCGACACCGGCATCAGCGTGCACGTCCTGTCCTACCTGCACGACCCCGCCCACGCCGGCCTGCTCGCGGAGATCGAGAAATCGCGCGCGGCGCGCCTGAGCCGCGCGCGGCGTATGGTCGAGCGGCTCTCCGAGGATTTCCCGATCAGCTGGGACGTGGTCGAGGACCATGTGGCCGACGGGGCCACCGTGGGACGCCCCCACATCGCCGACGCGCTCGTCGCCCTGAAGATCGTCGCCGACCGCTCCGAGGCATTCGAGCGGATCCTCACCGTGCGCTCCAAGTACTGGGTGGGGCACTACGCTCCGCATCCGGCGCTGGCGGTCGAACTGATCCGCAGCGCCGGGGGTGTGCCGGTGTTCGCCCACCCGTCGGCCTTCGCCCGGGGGCGGGTGATCGGCAGCGCGGTGCTGAACGAGATGATCGATGCGGGGCTGCTCGGCCTGGAGGTCGACCACCGCGACAACCCCGAAGATGCGCGGGACGCGCTCCGGCGCACAGCGGCCCAGTACGACCTGCTGATCACCGGCTCGAGCGATTACCACGGCGCGGGCAAGCCGAACCTGCTCGGGGAGAACGTGACGGCGCCCGAAACCCTCGACCGCATTATTGAGCACGCCGGCGGCCACCGCGTCCGCTAGGGCAGGCGCCGACTGCTACGCGCTGCTGCGTCCGGCCGGTTCGCAGTAGGGGGCCAGGCGCCTGCGCATGATCTCGACGGCCTGCGGGTTCTGGTCGACGCACACGAACCGGCGACCCAGCTTCCCGGCGACGGCGCCCAGGGTTCCGGACCCGGCGAAGAAATCGAGGACCCAGTCGCCCTCGCGGCTGCTCGCGGCGACCGCCCGGCGCAGCAGGCCCTCCGGCTTCTGCGTCGGATAACCGGTCTTCTCGCGCCCGGTGGGCGAGACGATGGTGTGCCACCAGACATCGGTGGGCAGCTTGCCGAGTGCGGCCTTCTCCGCGGTCACCAGCCCCGGCGCCATGTAGGGTTCGCGGTCCACCTCGGCGCTGTCGAAGTGGTACCGGGCCGGGTCCTTGACGTAGACGAGGATGTTGTCGTGCTTCGCCGGCCACTTCCGCTTGGCGCGGGCCCCGTAGTCGTAGGCCCAGATGATTTCGTTGAGGAAGCACTCGCGGCCGAACAGCGAATCGAGCATCACCTTGGCGTAGTGCACCTCGCGGTAGTCAAGGTGAAGGTACAGCGTGCCGTCCTCGGCGAGGAGGCGCCATGCCTCGGCCAGCCGCGGCGCGAGGAAGTTCCAGTAGTCCTCGAACGCGTCGTCGTAGCTGGCGAGCATGCCCTTCACCGTGGAGTAGCTCATCCCCTTGAACCCGACCCGGTCCCCGGTACCGTCGGCATTGCGGACCATGCTCAGCTGCTGACGCCGCTGGGCCCGCCCCGTGTTGAAGGGCGGGTCGACGTAGATCATGGTGAAGGCGCCGTCGGGCAGGGTCGGGAGATAGGCGGCGTTGTCTGCGTGGACCACGAGGTTGCTGCCGCCCGGGGTCCAGGCAGGTTCTGTCATCGGGTGCTACTCCTCCGAGCCGCTGGTGGGCTGGGCGACGACCTCGCCGTTGCGCCTGCGGGTGCGGGTGCGGCGGGGACGCTCGGGGGAGGCGGCCGACGGGGCGGCCGTGTCGGCGGCGCCCTCCGCGGCCGGTGAACGGCGCCGGCGGGAGCCCTGCGCGTCGCTGCCCTCGTCGGCGGAACCGGAACCCCGGCCGCCGGAGCGGGAGCGCGAACGGCTCCGCCCGCCCTCGCCGCGCCCGCCCTCGCTGCGCTGGCCGTCGCTGCGGGCGCTGTCCCGGCGCTGACCGTCTCCGCGGCCGGTCGGCGTTCCGGTGCGGCCCTTCTTGCCGGTCTCGCCGAGGTCCTCAAGCACCTCGGCGTCGATACCGGCCAGCTTGCGGGCGCCGCGCGGCAGCCGCCCCTTCGTCCCCTCCGGAATGTCGAGGTCGGTGAAAAGGTGGGGCGAGGAGGAGTACGTTTCGATCGGCTCGGGCGAGTCCAGCCCGAGCGCCTTGTTGATCAGGCCCCAGCGGGGCACGTCGTCCCAGTCGACGAACGTGACGGCCGTGCCCTTCTTTCCGGCGCGGCCGGTGCGGCCCACGCGGTGCAGGTACGCCTTTTCGTCCTCGGGGCACTGGTAGTTGATCACGTGCGTGATGTCTTCGACGTCGATCCCGCGGGCCGCGACCTCGGTGGCGACCAGCACGTCGATCTTGTCACCGCGGAAGGCGCGTAGCGCCTGCTCGCGCGCGCCCTGGCCGAGGTCGCCGTGGATCGCGCCGGCGGCGAAGCCGCGGTCGATGAGTTCCTCGGAGAGCTTCGCGGCGGTGCGCTTGGTCTTGGTGAAGATGATGGTGCGGCCGCGGCCGCGCGCCTGCAGGATCCGTGCGACGACCTCGGCCTTGTCGAGGTTGTGGGCACGGTAGATGACCTGGCGGATATCCTTCTTGGTGATGCCCTCGTCCTCGGGGTCCGCGGCGCGGATGTGCGTGGGCTGGGTCATGTACCGGCGGGCCATGGCGACGACGGGGCCGGGCATGGTGGCGGAGAACAGCAGCGTCTGGCGCACCGGGGGCGTGGCGGCGATCAGCGTCTCGACGTCGGGCAGGAAGCCGAGGTCGAGCATCTCGTCGGCCTCGTCGAGCACCACAATCTTGACGTTCTTGAGCACCAGGAGCTTCTGGCGGTGCAGGTCGATCAGCCGGCCCGGGGTGCCGACGACGACCTCGACGCCGCGCTGCAGCGCCTCGATCTGCGGCTCGTAGGCCCGGCCGCCGTAGATGGTGACGATGCGCGCATTGCGCTTCTTCGCCGCGGTGGTGAGGTCGCCGGCGACCTGCACGGCGAGTTCGCGGGTCGGCACGACGACGAGGGCCTGGGGTGCGCCCGGGACCGGCAGCTTGTCATAGCCGGCGTCGTCGGGGCCGACGACGCGCTGCAGGGCGGGAATGCCGAAACCGAGGGTCTTGCCGGTTCCGGTCTTGGCCTGGCCGATGATGTCGTGGCCGCCCAGGGCGATCGACAGGGTCATCGCCTGGATGGGGAAGGGGTGGAGGATGCCGGCGTCGGCCAGCGACTCCACGATGTCGGGGCGGACGTTGAAGTCGGCGAAGGTCTCGGGGACCTCCTTATGGGGTTCCTCGGTGGTGACGAGCGTGTCCTCGACGTCGATGGCGTCGTCGCTGTTATCGGCAAGGAGGTGGTGCGAATCCGCAACCGGGCTGTTCTGAGTGTTCAATTACGTACCGTTCATTAAGGCCAAGCGGCCACCGAGGCTCGACGGGTAGCTGGGATTGGCATCCAGCTCGGAGCGTATCGGAGGCGCAGGGCGTCCAGTGGAAGCCGATCGCGGGCTTGCAACTGCGTGCCGGCTGGCGGTTTGAGCGCCAGCGCCGGCTGGGAAAAACTCGGGACCGAGTAGGTACTGCGGGTCATCGGGGTATGTCGATAACGACCGGGCATCCATTACTACGACGTCAGTCTACCCCGAGGGCGCAGCGGATACGGGCAGGCCGCCCGTGGCGGCCGGTGCAGCCAGTTCGAAACGCACGACGCGGCGGGCGGTATCGGCCTCGACGAGCCGCACCGTGACCAGGGAACCCGCGGTCAGCTCTCCGTAGCACTTGGCCTCGATCGCCGGATCGATCAACTGCACCGTCCCCGAGGGGCGGCTGCGGGGCCCGGCGTCGCCGTTGCTGGGCTTCGAACCGGCCAGCACCACGGCGGTGAAGTCCTTGCCCACGTCGTCGCTCAGCAGCGCCGCCGCCAGGGCGTCCATGGCCCCGGATTCCATCCGGGCCGAGGCCTGGTTCGCCGCGGCCATCAGGGAATTCAGGTCGGGCAGGGCATCCCGGGCCCACTGTGGCACCGGCCGCCCCGCGCACAGGGCCTCGCAGATCACCAGCACGAACCGGTCGACCAGGCGGCGCAGCGGTGCGGTGGTGTGCGCGTAGGGCGCGGCGATCGCGGCCTGCACCACTGCGTCGGGCACCTCGCCGTCGAAGGCGGTGTACCCGGCGCCGCGGAACAGCGACGCGGCGGCGTGCATCAGGGCGAGCTGCTCGGGCCGGTCGGTGTCAAGGCTCCGCAGGAAGCCGCCGTAGGCCATCCCCTCAGGCCACGCCCTGCCGCAGGCCTCCGCCTGACGGCGGAACTTCGCCAGCGCCGCCTCGTCCGGTGCCGGCATGGTGCGCAGGATGCCGATGCCTCCCTCGATCATGATCCGGGCGGCCTCCATCCCGGTCATCAGGGAAATCTGGGCGTTCCAGTCCTCCGAGGGCAGCGCCGGGGCGGTCATCAGGAAGTAGCGGCCCCGCTCGAAGCCGATCTCCTGGGCGGGAAGGTTCAGGCTGGCTCCGCCGCGCCGGAGCTCGAGTTCGATGCGCTTGAGGCCGATCTCGCGCAGCAGCACCAGGTTCTCCGGCGCTCCGCCCGAGCGCAGGTGTTCCTCAACCTCGGCGTAGGTCAGCTGGGTCCGGCTGCGGACGGAGGCGCGGCGCACTGACGCTGTGGCCACCGCGGCGGAGGAATCGAGGTCGAACTCCCAGACGTAGGCGCCGCGGACCACCCCGGGCAGGAGGCTGGCCGCGTCCTCGGCGATCACCTCGGGGTGGAGGGAGATCCGCCCGTCGGGGGCGTATACGGTCTGGCCGCGCAACCGGGCCTCCGTATCGACGGCCCCGTCCGGCCGGACGAAGCCCGGGACGTCGGCGATCGCGTACCAGACGCGGTAGCCGGCACCCCGGCGCTGCAGGTGCACGGCCTGGTCGAGGTCAACCGAGCCGGGGGGATCGATGGTGATGAAGTCCAGTCCGGTGAGGTCCTCGGCCGGGAACTCGTAGGCCGCCACCGCGGCCTCCGCCTCCGCAAGGACCTCCGGAGGGAAGACGGTCCGCAGCTCAAGTTCGTCACGCAGCGCCTTCAGGGCAACGGCGAGGTGCTGCTGTGAGGCGCTGTCCCCGAGACCCGGATGCAAATACGGCACACGCTCACCGTAATACACGCACCGCGCCGCCGGGAGGGGACGGCACGCAGGGCGCGGTGCCGCTTCGTCGGGCGGCGCGGGGAGGAAGGCCCGGCACGGCCTAGCCTTCTGTAGTGTTAGGAGAATGAACAACCGCACGAACGAAGGCGTTCAGCCCGGCCCCGACGGAGCTGAAACCTCCTTCGCCGCAGCCGACCCGGACCGGGTCCAGAACCCCCGCTACGCCCGCTTCATCGCGGATCTGCTGGGGGTCATCGCCTATGGGGAGCTTTCCGGATTCGAACGGCTTTCCTCGGATGCGAGGTTCTCCCCGACCCTCGCAGACCGGGCCGGCATCGGACGCCTGGCGGTGCAGGAGTTCTCGCACTTCGAGCTGGTCAGCAGCCATCTGGCAGCCCGGGGGATCGACGTGGAGCAGGCGATGGCGCCGTTCGTGGCCTCCGTTGATGCCTTCCACGAGCGGACCCGGCCCGCCGACTGGTTCGAGTCCCTGATGAAGGCGTACGTGATCGATGCGATGTCGGGGGATTTCTACCGGGCCCTGGCTGGCCGGCTGGATACCGAGACCCGGGGGCTGATCGGCCGGATCGACGCCGACGCCGACACCGCGCTGCTCGGGCGGCGCCTCAAGGAGGCGCTCGCCGACGATCCCCGGCTCGCCTCGCGGCTGGCCCTGTGGGGGCGCCGGCTGGTGGGGGAGGCCCTGACCCAGGCCCAGCGGATCGGCATTGAGCGCGAATTCCTCGGCGGGCTGCTGTTCGCCGACACGACCGACCCTGCCGCCGATACAACAGCGCTGTTCGCCGAGCTCACGCGCAACCATTCGCGCAGGATGAGCGCCCTGGGCCTGACGGCCTGAGGGCCCGGCCCGCCGGAGGCGGGCCGGGAGGTGGACTCTAGAGAGCCCCGAAGCCGACGCGGCGCTGCTCCTCGGCGCCGATCTCGACGTACCCCAGGACCGTCGACGGGACGATCACCGTGCGGCCCTTCGAATCGGTGAGCCGGAGTTCGGAGCCGCCGTTCATCGCCGAGGCGACGACCTCCGCAATCGCATCGGCGGTTTCGGAGGACTCCAGAACAATCTCCCTGTTGACGTTCTGAATACCGATCTTAATTTCCACGGCGGGTGCCTCCTGTGTAGTGAACCTTTAGCCCTTGGAAACCTACTCTAGATCTCCTTGGGGAACCGACTAATTCCGCGCCAAGCTAAACGGTAGATCAGCTCACTGGCCGTTTCGATATCGAGGGTCCCGTCGGTTTCAAGCCAGAACCGAGCGCTGATCTGCGCCATGCCGGCCAGGCCGCGCCCGAGCAGGGTGGCCTCCACCAGCGACAGCTGGGTGTCCCCGGCAATGACCTCGGCGATGGCGTTGGCGAAGTGGGCGTTGAACGCCTCAAGGCGGGCGCTGACCTCGGGGTCGTTGCTGACATCGGACTCGAACACCAGCCGGTGGGCCTTGCTGTCACGGGCGATGAAGGAGAAATAGGCGCGCATCGTGGCCTGCACCCGGACCTTGTTGTCCCCGGTGGAGCGGAGCGCCTCCATGAGCAGGCTGGTCAGTTCGGCGAGGTGGTTCTCCAGCAGCGCCAGGTAGAGCTCCCGCTTGCCGGGAAAGTGCTGGTACAGCACCGGCTTGCTGACCTTCGCGGCCTCGGCGATGTCGTCCATCGCCGCGCCGTGGAAACCGTGGGCCACGAAGACCTCGTGCGCGGCATTCAGGAGCTGGCGGCGGCGCTCGTCGCGCGGCAGCCGCAGCGCTTTTCCATTCGGTGAAGCCTCTGCGCTCACAACCTGCAACCTCTGTTCTGGAGTTCCGTTCGGTTCAGTTTACCCACGGTGCTTCAAGGGACCGATTCGGCTGGCAGCGCGGCCGGCGCGGGCATACATTGAAGGCATGAGCGCACACCACCGGGCCGCCGGCATGCCCGAGCGTCCTCCGCTGCCGCCGCTGGTCGATCCGCACCCCGAACTCACCGCCGAGGAGATGGTCCGCTACTCGCGCCACCTGCTGATCCCCGAGTTCGGCCTGGAGGCGCAACGGCGGCTCAAGAACGCCCGGGTGCTGGTGATCGGGGCCGGGGGGCTCGGCTCGCCCGTCCTGCAGTACCTGGCCGCCGCCGGCGTGGGCACCCTGGGCATCGTCGACGACGACACCGTCGAAATCTCAAACCTGCAGCGCCAGGTGATCCACGGGGTGGGCGACCTGGGCGACCTGAAGGCGGCCTCCGCGCAGCGCAGCCTGGCCGAGATCAACCCGCTCGTCGAGGTGGTCCTGCACCCCGAACGCCTGACCTCCGACAACGCCCTGGAGCTGCTGGGCGGGTACGACCTCGCGGTGGACGGCACCGATAATTTCGCCACCCGCTACCTCGTCAACGACGCCGCCGCGCTGCTCGGCAAACCCTATGTGTGGGGCTCCATCCTGCGCTTCGACGGGCAGGTGAGCGTGTTCTGGGAGAAGCACGGCCCCGGCTACCGGGACCTCTACCCGGAGGCCCCGCCGCCCGGGTCCGTTCCCTCCTGCGCCGAGGGCGGGGTCCTCGGCGTCCTGTGCGCGTCGATCGGCTCCCTCATGGGCACCGAGGCCGTCAAGCTCATCACCGGTGTGGGCAGGACCCTGCTGGGCCGGGTGCTGATCTTCAACGCGCTCGAGATGTCCTGGCAGGAAATCACGGTGCGCAGGGACCCCACGGCCGTGCCGGTGACGGCCCTGATGGATTACGAGGCGTTCTGCGGACTGGCGCCGACGGCGGAGGAGGAGGTCCCGTCGATCGGGGTGCGGGAACTCGCCGAGCTGCTGAGCGGCAGGGAACGCGGCGAGGCGGCGTTCGACCTGATCGATGTCCGGGAGCCCGGGGAGTACGGCATCGTCCGGATCGAGGGTGCGCAGCTGATTCCGAAGGACCGGGTGCTGGCCGGCGGCTATACCCCGGAACCGTCCCGGCCGGTCTACGTGCACTGCAAGTCCGGCAAGCGCTCGGCCGAGGTGGTGCGCCACCTGCGCAGCCAGGGGCACCGGCAGGTCTTCAACGTCGACGGCGGCATCCTGGCCTGGGTCTCGGCGATCGAACCGGGCCAGCCGGTCTACTGAGCGGGGTGGCCGGCGCACACCGCCCCGCGAGGTCAGGCGGAGGCGGCAGCGGGCGGTTCGTGGCTGACTGGGCACTGGGCGGGGTCCCCGCTGCCGGCCGGGTGCGGAACGCCGGCCGGGTGCAGCGCGGGGCGGGACGGCGCTGTGGGGGCCTCGGGGACCTCGAGGGCGGCCGTGGGGCGCAGGTCGATGCCGTAGAGGGCCTCGAGCGCCGCGGTGTAGTCGTCCTGGCGTCCCTCCGCGGCGAGTTCGCGGGCGCGCACGGTCGGGGTGTGAAGCAGCTGGCGCACCATCCGGCGCAGCGCAAGCTCGACCTCCTCGGCCGCCGCGGTGCACCCGTGCTGTGAGCGCACCCGCTTCATCTCCGCGTCGAGCACCTGCTGGGTGTGCTTGCGCAGGGCGACAATCGCCGCGTCCATGGCCCTCGTGTTCTGCTGCTCCTCGAAGGCATCGGCCGCCTCCTGCACGAGCTCACCGGCCTGGCGCAGGGTCTCGGCTTGCTCCTCGGGGGCGGCGAGCCGAACGGACTCCAGGGTGATCAGCTCGACATTGTCGAGATTAGCGACGGCCGGATCGAAATCATGGCTCAGCGCCAGGTCGATGACCACCAGGGGGCTGGACGAGCCCTCCCGGATCGATGCGAGGTCCGAGGCCTCGATGCGGGCGTCGCTGCCGCTGCAGCCGATGATAACATCGGCCTCCCGGATCGCCCCGGCGAGGCTGTCCGCGTCGAGGGCGCGGCCGCCGCGGGAGGCGACAAAGGCCTCAGCGCGTCCGGAGGAGGAGAACACGGCGACCCCGCCGGCCTTCTTCTCATTGAGCAGGGCCATGGTCGCGCCGGCGTAGGCGCCGGTCCCGAAGAGGACGACCGACTTCTGCGACCAGTCGGCGCTGCCGGAGATGTCCCCGGCCAGTTCGAGCGCCACGGAAACAATGGAGCGTCCGTCGCTGCCGAGCACGGTACGGGCTCCAACGTCCTTGGCTGTGCGGGAGGCGGCCTGGAAGAGGCGCACGAGGCCCTTGCTTGCCGCACCCGAGGCCTGCGCCTCGATCAGCGCGCGGCGGACCTGGCCGGCGATTTCGCGCTCACCGACGACGGCGGAATCGAGGCCGGCCCCCACCGCGAAGAGATGCTTGGCGACCGAGCCGCCCTTGTTGGTGACGAAGGCGGAGGACACCGAGGGCTCGGGGATGCCGGAGTAGCTGCTGATGGTGGAGATGATCGCGGAGCGGGCGGCCTCGACGTCCTCTTCGGACGGGGCCTCGAAGTAGATTTCGAAGCGGTTGCAGGTGGAGAGCACCACGGCGCCGGACACGGGGCGGTCGTCCGCGAGCACGGCTGAAGGAACCTGGGGCGCCCCCACGCTCAGGCGGGCAACGGTTTCCAGGTCCACATTCGAGTGAGTCGCAACGAGAGAAAGTAGAACCACAGCTCTCCAAGCATAGCGAGCCGATGGTTGCGGATGGTAATAGGAAACCCTAAGTGCGGGCATCGTTTCACTGGACTTCCGCGGAATTCCACGGGCCGGGGTACAAGTGATTTTCACCACCCGGGTGCCCGCCGGAACGCCCGCCGGTTAACCATCGCCCGGGATCTTGGGCAGAATCAGGGTATGACCCTTGGAGCATCCCACCCGCTGGTGGACGGCCGCACCGCAGATTCCCCGCTGATCGCTGCCTACCGCGGGCGGAAACCGTCCCGCCGTCCCGTCTGGTTCATGCGCCAGGCGGGCAGGTCCCTGCCGGAGTACCGGGCGCTGCGCGAGGGAACCGCGATGCTCGAGGCCTGCCTCGACCCGGGGATGGCCGCCGAGATCACCCTCCAGCCGGTCCGCCGCCACGACGTGGACGCCGCGATCTTCTTCTCCGACATCGTGATCCCGCTCAAGCTCGCCGGGGTCGATGTCGACATCGTCCCGGGGGTGGGCCCGGTCCTTGGCTCCCCGGTCCGCACGGCCGCCGACGTCGCTGCCCTTCCCGTCCTCACCGACGAGGCCCTCGATCCGATCCGCGCCGCTGTCGCCCTGACGGTCGCCGAACTGGGCAGCACCCCCCTGATCGGTTTCGCCGGGGCGCCCTTCACCCTGGCCGCCTACATGGTCGAGGGCAAGCCCTCCCGCGACCATCTGGGCCCGCGCACGATGATGCATTCCGACCCCGAGACCTGGCAGGCGCTGGCCGAGTGGGCGGCGGATGCCTCCGGGCGGTTCCTGCGGGCCCAGCTCGAGGCCGGCGCGAGCGCTGCCCAGCTCTTCGATTCGTGGGCCGGTTCCCTCGGACTGGCCGACTACCGGAAGTACGCCGCGCCCGCATCGGCCCGGGCCCTCGATGCCGTCCGCGGGCTCGGGGCCCCGCTGATCCACTTCGGCACCGGAACCTCCGAGCTGCTCGGAGCCATGCACGACGTCGGCGTCGACGTGATCGGCGTCGACTACCGGCTGGATCTGGCGGAGGCCAGCCGGAGGCTGGGCGGCACCGTCCCGCTTCAGGGCAACATCGACCCGGCCTTGCTCGGTGCCCCCTGGCCGGTGCTCGAACAGCACGTCCTGGCCGTGCTCGAGGCCGGGGCGGCCGCGCCAGGGCACGTGGTGAACCTCGGCCACGGCGTGCCGCCGGAGACCGACCCGGACGTACTGACGCGCGTGGTGAAGCTGATCCACTCGGTGGAGCCCTGAGCATGGCCGGGGGCAGCGCACGTCCGGCAGTCGTCGTCGTCGGCGGTGGCGTCGCCGGCCTGGTCGCGGCGCGGGTCCTGATGCTGCGCGGGGCGCAGGTCACCGTGCTTGAGCGTGCGGACGGGTTCGGGGGCAACCTCGGCGGCCGCGAACTCGGCGGATTCGTCCTCGACAGCGGCGCCGAGTCCTTCTCCACCCGCTCCGACACGGTGCCCGCCCTCGCGGCCGAGCTCGGCCTCGAGGGCCTCATCGTCACCCCGGACGCCCCCGGGGCGTGGGTGCAGCTGCCGGCGCGGGATCTCCCGGCCGGCGCCCACCCCCTGCCCGCCTCCGGCGTCCTGGGCATCCCCGCGGATCCCACCGAGCCGGGCACCGCCGCGCTCATCGGGAGGGCCGGAGCGCTGCGCGCCGCCCTCGACAAGGTGCTGCCGCCCGGAGCCCTGGCCACCCGCCCGGGCGTGAGCCTCGGCGAACTCGTGCGGGCCCGGATGGGCGAAGAGGTCCTGAACCGGCTGGTGGCCCCCGTCGCCGGGGGAGTCTTCTCCGCCGACCCCGACACGCTCGACGTCGACTCCGTCGCCCCCGGACTGCGGCCGGCTCTGGCGCGGCTCGGCTCCCTGGGCGCGGCCGCCGGCGCCCTGCGGCAGGCGGCGCCCGCCGGCTCCGCAGTCGCCGGGCTGCGCGGCGGCATGGTCCAGCTGCGCGATGCCCTCGTCGCCTCCCTGCGGGACGGCGGAGTCGACCTGCGCACCTCCGAAACCGTCCGGGCCCTCCGGCGCGCACCCGGAGGCGGGTGGACCGTCTCCACCGAACATTCGACCCTCCAGCACAGCGTCAGCGCCTCCGCGGTGGTGCTGGCCGCCGACGGCCCCGGCGCCGTCGATCTGCTCGCCGGGGTACTGCCGCAGGCCGCTGCGGAACGCCCCGACCCGGTGCCCGGCGTCGCACTGGTCACCCTGATCGTCGACCAGCCCGAACTCGACGCCAGCCCCCGGGGCACCGGTGTCCTGGTGGCGCGCGGCGTGGCAGGGGTCCAGGCCAAGGCACTGACCCACTCGACCGCCAAATGGAAATGGCTGCGGGAGCAGGCGGGCCCAGGTTCGCACATCCTGCGGGTCTCCTATGGCCGGGCCGGGGACTCCCCAGCGGATTCCGGTGCCTCAACAGGGGATGAGGACCTGTTCCGGCAGGCCCTCGCCGACGCCTCGGCGCTGCTCGGGGTCCGCCTCGAGGCCGCCGACGTACTCGACTGGGACGTCGTGCGCTGGGCGGGAGCTCTCCCGCACGCCGCCGTCGGGCACCGGGACCGCGTGGCCCGGCTCCGGGAGGCGGTTCGCCCCCTCGCGGCACTCGAGGTCACCGGCGGCTGGCTCGCAGGCACCGGACTGGTGTCGGTCATCGACGATGCCACCGCCCGGGCGCGGGCGCTCGCCGCCGAACTGGGCCTTTCCGGGGGGCCGCAGGACGATCTCCTGTGATCTTCATTACTTTCTACGTCTTGTAGAACACCGAGATTTTCTTTGCTCCAGTGCAGGGGGCAGACTAGTAGCATGAGCGAGCTAACCGGCGACAGGGTCTCCCCAACCACCTCCTCCGAAGCCCCAGGAAGCGCCGGTGACGAGCCGCAGACGGCGCAGTTCTTCACCCTGTGGACGGTCTTCCGGCGGGCCGGCTCGGGCTCCGGCGCCACGGGCCTGCCGCTCACGGAGGTCCTGGGTACCCTCGGCAGCGGGGTGACCGTGCGCGGTTTCTACGATGTCTCGGCCATGCGCGAGGACGCTGACGTGATGGTGTGGCTGCACGGTCCGCGCCCCGAGGACCTGCAGGCCGCAGTCCGGCGGATCCGCCGGTCGGAACCCTTTGCCGGCACCACCATCGCCTGGTCGGCCATGGGCGTCCACCGGGACGCCGAGTTTTCCAAGAGCCATGTGCCGGCGTTCGCCCGGGGCGTCGAGCCGGCGGAGTGGGTCTGCGTCTACCCCTTCGTCCGCTCCTACGACTGGTACATCCTGCCCACCGAGGAACGCCGCGAAATGCTCTACGACCACGGTATGAAGGGCCGGCAGTACCCCCAGGTCATCTCCAACACCGTCTCCTCCTTCGCGCTGGGGGACTGGGAGTGGATCCTCGCCCTCGAGGCCCCCGAACTGGTCGACCTGGTCGACCTCATGCGCCACCTGCGCGAAACCGAAGCGCGCCGCCACGTGCGGGAGGAAGTCCCGTTCTACACCGGCCGGCGCATCACCCCCGAAGAGATCGCAGAGGTTCTCCAGTGACCCAGACCTTCAACCCGCTCGACGGCGTCGACGACTCCGGCCGGATGGCCCCGAAAAACTACGACGCGATCGTCCTCGCCTCCTTCGGCGGGCCGGAGGGCCAGGACGACGTGCTCCCCTTCCTGCGCAACGTCACCCGCGGGCGCGGCATCCCCGACGAGCGCCTCGAAGAGGTCTCCCACCACTACCGCGCGTTCGGCGGGATCAGCCCGATCAACGGGCAGAACCGCGCGCTGCGGGCGGCCATGGAGGCCGAACTCCGCCGGCGCGGCATCGATCTCCCCGTGTACTGGGGCAACCGCAACTGGGCACCGTTCATCGCCGACACGCTGCGCGAGGCCTACGACGCCGGCCACCGGCGCATCCTGGCGGTCACCACCAGCGCCTACTCCTCCTACTCGAGCTGCCGCCAGTACCGCGAGGACCTCGGCATGGCCCTGGTGGAGACAGGGCTCGAAGGCCTGCTCGAGGTGGACAAGACCCGGCAGTACTTCGACCACCCCGGCTTCGTCGAACCCTTCGTCGAAGGGGTGGCCGGCGGACTCGCGAAGGTCCGCGCCTCACTGGCCGAGCGCGGCGAGGCGGATGCGCCCGTGCACATCATGTTCGCCACCCACTCGATCCCCACCGGCGACGCCGAGGCCTCCGGCCCCCGCGCCGCCGACGGCGGCCCGGCCTACGAGGATGGCGCGTACGTCGCCCAGCACCTCGCCACCGCCCAGGCGGTCCTCGACCGCATCCCCGAGGCCGAAGGGGTGGACTGGTCCCTGGTCTACCAGTCCCGTTCCGGCGCCCCGCACATCCCGTGGCTCGAACCCGACGTGAACGACGCGCTGCGCGAACGCGCCGACGCCGGCGTCCGCGGGGTCGTGATCGTGCCGCTTGGCTTCGTCAGCGACCACATGGAAGTGGCCTGGGACCTCGACACGGAGGCGCTGGAGACCTGCCGGGAGCTGGACCTCGTCGCGGACCGGGTGCCGACCCCGGCCACCCACGAAAAATTCGTCGCCGGGCTGATCGACCTCGTCTCCGAACGCACCATCGAGAACAACATCGCCGACCGGCCCGCGGCCACCGCGCTGGGCCCCTGGTTCGATGTCTGCCGGCCGAACTGCTGCGCCAACCGGCGGGGCGAGAAGCCGACGATCGCCGCAGTGGATTCGACTGTGGGAACGCCCCTTCCCAATCCCGGATCCTGATGTCTTCCGGCATCCGGGTCGGGACGCGGGGCAGCGCCCTGGCCCTCACTCAGACCACCACCGTCGCCGAGCGGGTCGCCGAACTGGCGGGGCGGGACTATGAACTGGTGCGGATCCGCACCGAGGGCGACGTCCTGAAGGGGCCGCTGTCCCAGATGGGCGGCACCGGGGTCTTCGTCGTGGCCCTGCGCGAGGCGCTGCTCGACGGCCGGTGCGACCTCGCCGTGCACTCGCTGAAGGACCTGCCCACCACCCCGGCCCCGGGGCTGCGGGTCGCTGCCGTCCCCGAGCGCGCCGATACCCGCGACGCCCTGTGCGCGCGCGACGGCCTGACCCTTGCCACCCTGCCCGATGGTGCCCGTGTGGGCACCGGCTCGCCGCGCCGGGCCGCCCAGCTCCGGGCCGCCCGTCCGGGCCTCGAGGTCGTCGACATCCGCGGCAACGTCGACACCCGGCTGGGCCGCGTGGCCGGCGCCGTCGACGGCGGCGTGGGTGACCTGGACGCCGTGGTCCTCGCCGCGGCGGGCCTGCACCGGCTGGGCCGGGAGGCCGCCATCACCGAGTACATCGACCCGGCGGTCATGCTTCCCGCTCCCGGGCAGGGCGCCCTGGCCGTGGAGTTCCGGACCGACGGCGAGGAAGACGGCCTCGGCGCAGCCCTGGCCGCCTACGACCATGCCGAGACCCGGGCTGCCGTCACGGCCGAGCGCGCGGTGCTGCTGCGGCTCGAGGCCGGATGTTCCGCGCCGATCGGGGCGCTCGGTTCGGTGCAGGGCGACACGCTGACCCTTGAGGCGGTGGTGGCCAGCCTCGACGGGCGCCATCTCCTCCGGCGCAGCCGCTCCGCGCCCAACGAGGGGCCCGAGGCAGCGGCGCGGCTCGGGGTGTCCCTCGCGGAGGAACTCCTTGAGGCGGGGGCCGCCCGGATCGCGCCCCTCAGCGCCTGAGGACCATGCAGTTGCCCGACAGCCAGCGCCTCAACGGCCTCCGGGTGGTCCTGCTGCGCACCCCGGGCCAGTCGGTGGACTTTGGCAAGGAACTCGCCCGGCGCGGGGCGCTCCCACTGTGCCTGCCGCTGATCGACTTCGAGGTGCCCGCCGATCCCGCTCCGCTGGAACGGGCTCTGGAGCGGCTCGCCGCGGGCGGGTACGACTGGCTCGTGGTCACCAGCGCCACCACGGTCACGGCCCTCGAAGGCTGCGCCCTGCGCACCGGCTCAACGCTGGCCGGAGCCGTACCAGCCGGCACCCGGACCGCCGCGGTCGGGGAGGCCACCGCGGCCGCCCTCTCCCGCGCCGGGGTTCCGGTGGCGCTGACCGCCCGGAACAGCTCCGCCCAGGGCCTGCTCGCCGAACTTCCCCCCGGACCCGGGGCGCTGCTGCTGCCGCAGGCGTCCCTCGCCGACGACGCGCTCGACGTAGGCCTCTCCGGCAGGGCGTGGCGGGTGGACCGGATCGAGGCGTACCGCACCGTCGATTACCCGGCCGATCCCGCGCTCCGCCTCTCGGAGGCCGAAACGCCGCCGCCCTCCGCACCGGAAGTGCTCGACGCCGCCGCCTACCGGCAGTTGGCGGCCGAAGGCGTCCACGCCGTGGTGCTCACCTCCCCCAGCACGGCCCGCCGGTTCTCCACCCTGCTGGACGGCACGCCCCCGAACGGCCTGGCCACCGTCGCCATCGGACCCAGCACGGCGGCCGAAGCCGCCCGGGTGGGGCTGCGGCTCGCCGCCACCGCCGACGCCCCAACCCCCCGCGGCGTCGCCGATGCCGTCGCCGTCGCCCTACCACCACCATCGCCGACGAACGGAGTCACCCCATGAGCTTCCCCCAGCACCGGCCGCGCCGGCTGCGCACCACCCCGGCGATGCGCCGGCTCACCGCCGAGCACCGGCTCAGCCCCGCCGACCTCATCCTCCCGGCCTTCATCCGCGAGGGCCTGACCGAGCCCGCGCCCATCTCCTCGATGCCCGGCGTCGTCCAGCACACCACCGACACCCTCCGGCGGGCCGCCGCCGAGGCCGTCAGCCTCGGCGTCGGCGGCATCATGCTCTTCGGCATCCCGGCCCGCCGCGACGCCACCGGCAGCGCGGGGATCGACCCCGACGGCGTCCTCAACCGCGCCATCGCCGACGTGCGCGCCGAGGTGGGCGACGGCCTCGTGGTGATGAGCGACGTGTGCCTCGACGAGTTCACCGACCACGGCCACTGCGGCGTCCTCGCCCCGGACGGGTCGGTCGACAACGACGCCACCCTGGCCGTCTACGCGCAGATGGCCGTGGAGCAGGCCAACGCCGGGGCGCACGTGCTCGGCCCCTCGGGCATGATGGACGGGCAGGTGGCGGTCATCCGGCAGGCCCTGGACGCCGCCGGACATTCAAACACCGGCGTGCTGGCGTACTCGGCGAAGTACGCCTCGGCCTTCTACGGCCCCTTCCGGGAGGCCGTCGACTCCCAGCTCACGGGCGACCGCCGCACCTACCAGATGGACGCCGCGAACCGGCGCGAGGCGCTGCTCGAGGTCGAACTGGACCTCGAGGAAGGCGCCGACATGGTCATGGTCAAGCCCGCCATGAGCTACCTCGACATCCTGGCCGACGTCGCCGCGATGTCCCCGATCCCCGTGGCCGCCTACCAGGTCTCGGGGGAGTACGCCATGATCGAAGCGGCCGCCGCGAACGGCTGGATCGACCGGCGCCGGGCCATCGAAGAGTCCGTCCTCGGCATCCGCCGGGCCGGCGCCGACATGATCCTGACCTACTGGGCCTCGGAGCTGGCGCTCTGGCTCAACGACACCCGCAGCTGAAGGAAGAGACAATGAGCACCTCGGAAGAACTGTACGACCGCGCCCGTGCCCTCATGCCCGGCGGCGTCAACTCGCCCGTGCGCGCCTTCGGCTCGGTCGGCGGCACCCCGCGCTTCCTCGTCGACGCCCACGGCGCCCGCGTCACCGACGCCGACGGGAAGACCTACGTCGACCTCGTCGGCTCCTGGGGCCCGGCGCTGCTCGGACACTCCCACCCGGCGGTGATCGAGGCGGTGCACCGCGCCGTCGACCACGGACTCACCTTCGGGGCCTCCACCCCGGCCGAGGCCGACCTCGCCGAGCTCGTGAAGGAGCGCGTCCCCGCCGTCGAACTGCTGCGCATGGTCTCCACCGGCACCGAAGCCACCATGACGGCGGTCCGCCTTGCGCGCGGCTTCACAGGCCGCAGCCTGATCATCAAGTTCGCCGGCTGCTACCACGGGCACGTCGACAGCCTGCTCGCCGCAGCCGGTTCCGGGGTGGCCACCCTCGCACTGCCCGGCTCGGCCGGGGTGACCGAGGCGACGACCGCCGAGACCCTGGTGCTTCCCTACAACGACACCGCCGCCGTCGAGGAGGCGTTCCGCGAACACGGGGACCGCATCGCCGCCGTGATCACCGAGGCGGCGCCGGCGAACATGGGCGTGGTGACCCCGGGGGAGGGGTTCAACGCCTTCCTGTCCCGCATCACCACCGAACACGGCGCCCTGTTCATCGTCGACGAGGTGATGACCGGGTTCCGGACCCACCCCGGCGGGTACTGGAAACTGACCGGCGGAGCCCCCGACGCCGCCGAACCGTGGACGCCGGACCTGCTGACCTTCGGCAAGGTGATCGGCGGCGGCATCCCCGCGGCGGCACTGGGCGGCCGTGCCGACGTCATGAACCACCTCGCCCCGATCGGGCCGGTCTATCAGGCCGGGACGCTCTCCGGGAACCCGCTGGCCATGGCCGCCGGCGTCGCCACGCTGACGGCCGCGACCGACGAGGTCTATCGCCACGTCGACGCCCGGTCCCTCGAACTGTCGACCGCGCTCTCGGAGGAGCTGGACCGCGCCGGGGTGGACCACTCGATCCAGCGCGCCGGAAACCTCTTCAGCGTCGCCTTCGGCACCTCGGAGCGCGGCGTGAGCAACTACGCCGACGCCCAGGCGCAGGAGTCCTTCCGGTACGGGCCGTTCTTCCACTCGATGCTCGACTCCGGGGTGTACCTGCCGCCGTCGGTGTTCGAGGCGTGGTTCCTTTCCGCGGCGCACGACGACGCCGCCATGGAGGAGATCTTCGCGGCGCTTCCGGCGGCGGCTCAGGCCGCAGCGGCTGCCCAGCCGGCCTAGGGAGCCTTAAACGCATCCACTGCGCAGTAATGACCGGAGAACCCCTCGGGGTCCGGCATTACTGCGCAGTAGATGTTTAAGCGGTGTGGAAGTCCCTCCTAGAAGGCGGGGGTGACGTCTCCGCTGGGCCACTGCTCCTCGATGAAGGCACGGACCTCGTCGGAGTGGAGCAGTTCGTCGAGCTTCTCAATCCGGGCATCACCCTCGGAAGAGGTGTTCCAGGCCAGGAAGTTCGCGTACGGGTTCTCCTCCGTCGACTCTACGATCAGGGCGTCCTCGGTGTTGAGCCCGGCGTCGAGGATGTAATTGCCGTTGATGATTGCCAGGTCCACCGACGGGTCCTTGACGTCGTTGAGCAGCAGCTCCGGCTGGTTCTCAACGAACTCGTAGCCGCTCGGGTTCTGCGCCTCGGTGAGCGCGAGGACCGAGGCGTCCTCCTCGATCCCCGTCAGCAGCCCGGCTTCCTGCATCAGGGTCAGCGCGCGGGCCTGGTTCGAGGGGTCATTGGTGATGGCGATCCGGGCGCCCTCGGGAAGTTCCGAGACGTCGTCGTGCTTCTCCGAGAAGGCGGCGTACGGCTCGACGTGGACGCCCTCCCCATGGGAGAACTCGTAGCCCTGGCCCTCCACCTGCTGCTCAAAGTAGGGCAGGTGCTGGAAGTAGTTGGCGTCGAGGTCCCCGTCGTTCAGGGCGATGTTCGGGGTGGTGTAGTCGTCGAACTCGACGATGTCGAGGTCGATGCCGCTTTCCTCGGCGAGGTTCTCGTCAACAAATTCGAGGATGCGGGCGTGCGGCAGCGGGCTGGCCCCGACGGTCACGGTGACGGGGTTGGCCGGATCCAGAGATTCGACGGTCTCATTCTCGGCAGCGGAGTCGCCGCAGGCGGAGAGCGTGAGGGTGGCTGCAAGGCCGGTGGCGGCGAGGGAGAGCAGTTTACGCACGGGTGCGTTTCCTTTCGGAAGTCCGGCGCCCAGGGGCCGGAAACGGGGCAGCTAGCGGCTACTGGCTGCCGAACCGCAGCGGCCGGATGGTGGTCCGGCATGCGGAAACCTGCATCGGTCGACCTGTGGAGGTCGAAATCTGGTGGAGTGCGGGACCCGCCTAGGCGGAGACCTCGACGGCCGGGGTGCGCCGGCGGCGCCGTCCCGCCCCCGCGGTGGCGGCGTTGCGGTGGTCCACCCGGGCCATCGCCCGGTCCCCGGCCAGCTGGATCAGCTGGACGATCGCGACGATGATCACGATGATCACCACCATCACGGTGGTATCGAAGCGCTGGAGCCCGTAGTTGTAGGCGAGCCGGCCGAGGCCGCCGCCGCCGATGATGCCGGCCATCGCCGAGTATCCGACGAGGGCGACGAGGGTGGAAGTGAAACCGGCGATGAGCCCGGGCAGCGCCTCGGGAAGGAGCACCTTGCGGATCACCTGCATGCGGGTGGATCCCATCACCAGGGCCGCATCGACCTTGCCGGCGGCCACGTCGCGCAGGCTCGTCTCCACGATCCGGGCGAAGAAGGGGATGCTGCCGATGCTCAGCGACACCGATGCCGCGACCGGGCCGATCGAGGTGCCGGTGATCAGGCGTGCCAGCGGAATGAGGGACACCATGAGGATCGCGAACGGGACCGAGCGCGTGATGTTCACGACCACATCCGAGAGGATGCGGTGGGTCACCGGCATCGGGCGGAGCCCACCCGGGGCACTGGCGATGAGGAAGACCCCGAGGGGGAGTCCGATGAGCACCGTGAAGAAACCGGAGATGGTGATCATCTGAAGCGTTGCGCCGAACTCCTTGGGCAGCGCCTCGGTCAGCCCGGGATTGTTTGCAATCTCCTCAAGAAAGTTCATGCCGCCACCTCCACCGTGACTCCGCGGGCCCGGAGATGGGACACCACCTCGTTCAGTTCAAAGGGCCCGGCCGGAGCGTTGTCCTCCAGAGCCGGTGCTAGCCCTACGCGCATCCGTGAGAACTGCTCGCCGGCGAGGGTTTCAACGCTTCCGGCAAGGAGCGTCACGTCGAGGGAGAAGCGCCGGGAGAGTTCAGAGAGCACCGGGCCCGAGCCGGGGCCGCCCGCGGTGAGCAGGTCGAGGACAGGGCCGGTGCCGGAAGGGCTGTGGGGCGGCAGCGGGAGCAGCGCCTGGACCAGCCTGCCGTTGAGGGAGCCGGCCACCTCGCGCAGGAGGCCCTGTTCCACAACGCGGCCCTTCTCCAGCAGCGAGACGGAGTCGCAGATCCGCTTCACGACGTTCATTTCATGGGTGATGATCAGGACGGTCAGGTCGAGGGTGTCCGCCAGCTCACGGATCAGATCGAGGATCTCGTTGGTTGTGGCCGGGTCGAGTGCCGAGGTCGGTTCGTCGCACAGCAGCACCGTCGGATCCGCGGCGAGCGCCCTGGCGATGCCCACCCGCTGCCGCTGGCCGCCGGAGAGCTGGGAAGGATAGGCGTCCGCGAATTCCGCAAGGCCCACGAGGCCGAGCAGGCGTGCGACCTTCGCGTCCTTTTCGCTCTTGGGGAGCCGCACGAGTTCCAGGGGAAGGGCGACGTTGCCCGCGGCGGTGCGGGAGTCAAGGAGGTTGGCGTGCTGGAAGACCATGCCGATCCGGCGGCGCGCCGAACGCACCTCGGAGTCCCGAACGGAGGTGAGGTCCCGGCCGTCGATGGAGACCGACCCGGAGGTGGGGCGGTCGAGCAGGGTCAGGCAGCGCACCAGTGTCGATTTGCCGGCTCCGGAATGGCCGATGACACCGTGGATCGTCCCGCGCGGAACCTCAAGGCTGACGCCGTCGAGGGCATCAATGGTGCGTCCGCCCTGGCGGTAAGATTTGCGCAGCTCAGTAACCGTAATCATGTGTCCTCATGGCTTGACTGGGGATGGATTCGGCGCGGCGCTGCGGCAGGAAGATATCTCTTCGATAGTCGCACGGACGCAGGACGCGGGGAAATCGTGTGCTGGAGATCACGCCGACACGCGTCATGTGTCGTAAGAAATTTGGAGTCCGGGCCGCAGCCTTGCCCGCTTCCGTCTATTCCAGGCGCCCTCCGGAACCTCTCCGGGCCGTTCGGTGCCCAGGGCCGGCTCAGCCGGCGACGAGCAGGGTCTCCTCCGCCGGGGCTGGAATCACGGGCCAGGCCCGCTCCACGACCACGTCGGGATCGGCGCGGCGCAGGTACTCCTCGAGGCTCGCGGCCTGGCGGTCGGCCCACACCACCTGCGCCTCGTGCAGGTCTCCGGCGGGGCGGGCAAGGCTCGGATAGCGGGCCGCGAGCGTTTCGGCCACGCGCAGGGTGGCCAGCACGTCGGCGGCTGAGGTGTGGGCGTTCTTGAATTCGATGCCGTAGTGCTCGCACAGAGCAGTCAGGGTCCGCTTGCCGCGCCGGTAGCGGTCCACCTGCTTGTCCATCACATACGGGTCAAGCACAGGCGACGGAGTGGGCGCGTCGATCCCGTACCGGACGCTCTCGCGCGCAAGGACCGTGAAGTCGTACCGGGCATTGAACGCCAGCACGGGAACGCCGGCGGAGAACAGCCGACGAAGGACCGCCGCCGCCTCCGCCACCACGGTGCCGGCCGGCTGGCCGTGGGCCCGCGCGTAGGCGGTGCTGATGCCGTGGATCGCCGCCGCTTCCTCCGGGATGTCCACCGCCGGATCCGCAAGCCACTCGTGCTGCTCAACGACGGATCCGCCGCCGTCCACAACCAGGATGGAGGCCGTGACGATGCGGGCGTCCAACGGATCGCGGCCGGTGGTTTCGAGGTCGAACCCTGCCCGGGGGAGGGAGTGCCAGCTGGTCATGGATTCCACGCTAACGGCAGCCACCGACGTTTCCGGCGGCGACGCTCCGGCTAGGCTTGAAACCATGAGGAATGCTGCCGACTACCAGGAGTCGGTGCTCGACGTGGCCCGGCTCATCCCGCCGGCGTTCGTTCTGACCTATGGGGATATCGCCGAACTGCTCGAGAGCGGCGGGCCGCGGCAGGTCGGAGCGGCGATGAGCCGCAGCGGATCGGCTGTGCCCTGGTGGCGGGTGATCAGGGCGGGCGGATTCCCTCCCCGCGGGCTCGCCGGGGAAGCCCACCCCCACTACACCGCCGAGGGCACCCCGCTGCGCGCCGCCCGGGGCGGCCCGGGTCAGGACGGCGACTACGCCGTCGACCTCCGCTCCGCCCGGTGGACGCCCTCGGCGGAGGAACTTGGGGAGCTGACGCGGATCCGGGAGCGGCTGCGCAGGCAGTCCGAGACCGACACAGCGCCGACCCTCGCCTGAATTGTCGGTACCTCGTGATGGGCTTAAGGCATGACCACCACCCTTTCCGGCCCCGGGACCGACGCCGAAACCTCCGGTGCGTTCACCGACACGGCGAAGCCCGGCCGCCCGCGCGGCTTCGCGGACGCGGCGTCGGTGGTGACCGCTCCGCCGGCCCCCGGGGGAACGCTCGTGCTCGGAGGCCCGGGGGCGGGGAAGTCCAGGCTGCTCGTCGACCTGGCGGTCCACCGCATCAACTCGGGCCTGCTCGAGCCCTCGGGGCTCCTGCTCCTGGCCCCCACCCGCGCCGCGGCGGCACGGCTGCGCGATCAGCTCACCAGCAGCCTTGACCGAAGCCTCAGCACGGCCCCGGCCCGCACCTGGGGCTCCTACGCCTTCGACCTGATCCGCCGCGCGAAGATCGAGGGCCGGATGCCCCACCTGAGCCGGCCTCCCCGGCTGCTCTCGGGCGCCGAGCAGGACCTCATCATCAAGGAGCTCCTTGCGGGCCACGGAGGCGAGGGCGCTCCGGCCCCTGCCTGGCCGGCCAGCCTGGCGCTGGCCCTGGGCACGCGCGGCTTCCGGCAGGAGATCCGCGAGCTCTTCGACCGGGTCAGCGAGTACGGAGCGTCCGCCGAGGAACTCCACGCGTGGGGCCTGCGCTTCGACCGGCCCGACTGGAGCGCGGCCGCCGCCCTCTACCAGGAGTACCGCGACGTCCTCGACCTGAGGATGCCCGAGGCCTTCGACCCGGCCGGTATCCTCACCGGGGCGCGCCAGCTGCTGGAGCAGGACCCGGAGTTCCTCGACGAGGAACGGGCGCGGCTGAAACTGATCCTCGTCGACGACTACCAGGAGGCGAACCCGGCTATCCACGCCCTGCTTGGCCTCCTGGCGCGGGGGAGCGAGGCGGTCATCACCTCCTGCCCGGACACCGCCGTCCAGGGCTTCCGCGGAGCCCGACCTGAACTCACCGGGCGGCTCGAGGAGCTCCTCGACGCCGGGCAGGGCCTGCGCACCGTGGTGCTTCCCACCTCCTTCACCCTGCACGAGCACCTTTTGGGGGCGTGGCGGAATGTCGCCTCCCGCATCGCCACGGCCGGCGCCGGCAGTGCCTACCGCCAACTGGCGGGGCGGCCGGCACCCGAGCAGGCCGGGCGGGGCTCGATCGCCGGGACCTCCCCCACCCCGCCGGACGCCGGATCCGTCCCGGCCGGCGGAACGCCCGGGGTCGAGGTCCACCTCGTCGACTCCGTGTTCCACGAACAGCGCTACCTCACCCAGCGGATCCTCGAGGCGCACCTGTACGACGGCCGCAGCTTCGATGACATCGCCGTGATCGTCCGCAACGGCGGGCAGGTCCAGGCGGTCCAGCGGTTCCTGACCGCCCAGGGGATCCCGGTCAATGTGCCGGCCGCCGAGACAGCGATCCGCGACGAACCGGCCGTCCGCCCCCTCCTGGACATCTTCTCGGTGGTCGTGGGCGCCACCGAGATCACCCCCGAACTGTGCGTGTCGCTGCTCACCTCGCGCATCGGCGGCGCCAGCCCGCTTGAGCTGCGGCGCCTGCGCCAGGTGCTGCGCCGCGAAGAGCTCACCGAGGGCGGTGGACGCACCAGCGACGAACTCCTCGTTGAACTGCTGTCGGCGCCCGTGCCGGCAGGAACCCTGCCGCGGGAAGCCCGCCCGGTGCACCGCATCGCCCGGATGATCGAGGCGGGCCGGAACGCGCTCGCCGCGGCCGGCGATCCGGAGTCGGTGGTGTGGGCCCTCTGGTCGGCCTCGGGGCTCTCCGCCACCTGGTCCGCCGCTGCCGTTGCCGAAGGCCCGTCCTCCGCCCGCGCCGACCGCGACCTCGACGCCGTCCTTGCCCTGTTCCAGGCCGCCGAGCGGTTCGTCGACCAGATGCCGGGGGCACCGGCGGGGCTCTTCCTCGAATACCTCCTGAGCCAGGAACTCCCGATGGACACCCTCGCTCCCCGGGCCCACCGGCGGGCGTCGGTGTCCGTGCTGACCCCGGCCAGCGCCGCCGGGCGGCACTGGCCCCTGGTGATTGTCGCCGGGCTGCAGGAAGGGGTGTGGCCCAACCTGAGGCTGCGCGGGGAGCTGCTCGGATCGGGCGAGCTGCGCGCCCTGCTCGACCACGGTGCCTCCTTCCGCCAGCACCGGGACCCGCTGAGCCTGCTTCAGGACATCCGGTTCGACGAGCTGAGGACCTTCGCCACCGCCGTGTCGCGCGCCACGGAGCAGCTGCTGTGCATCGGGGTGTCCTCCCCGGACGAGCAGCCCTCGCAGTTCCTCGACCTCGTGGACCCGCTGCCACCGGGAGTGGACGAGCGGGCCCGCACCGAGGTCCAGCGTCCCCTCACGCTGCGCGCCCTCGTGGCCGAACTGCGCAAGTTCGTGCAGGAACCGGTGCGGAGTCCGGCCCTGGCCGCGGAAGCCGTCCTGCACCTGGGACGCATGGCCGGGGTCTCACCGCCGGTGCCCGGTGCGCACCCCTCCCAGTGGTGGGGCCTGCTGCCGCTGAGTTCCGACGGCCCGGTGGTCCCGCCCGACGCGGCCATCCCGGTCTCGCCCTCCAAGGTGGAATCGGTGCTCCGCTCCCCGCTGAACTGGTTCGTCTCGGCCGCCGGCGGGGAACCGGCCACCGACTTCGCCCGCTCGCTGGGGACCCTGGTGCACCAGATCGCCCAGGACCTCCCGCATGCCAGCGGCGGGGAGTACGTCGCGGAGCTGCAGCGCCGCTGGCCCACGCTGGGCATGAAGGAAAACTGGGAGGGCAAGCTCGACTATCGGCGGGCGGAAACCATGGTGCGCAAGCTCGCCTCCTACATTGTCGACGCCCGCCAGGCCGGCAGGTCCCTCGTCGCCACCGAGGTCGACTTCACCGTCGACATTCCCGTGCCGGCCGGTGACGCCGAGCGCACGGCCCGGCTCAAGGGCCAGATCGACCGGCTCGAAATCGACACCGCTGGACGCCTCGTAGTGGTGGACCTGAAGACCGGAAAGTCCGCGCCGGCCAAGAATGAGCTGGGCCAGCACCCGCAGCTGGCCGCCTACCAGGCGGCGGTGGGCGAAGGCGGCCTGCTCGAGGCCGCCGGGTCGGACACCCCGGGCGGCGCCGCCCTGGTGCAGCTCGGGACGACGGCGAAGGGCGCCTCGGTGCAGGAACAACCCCCCCTTGAGCCGGGGGATACCTGGGCGAAGGACATGATCGGCCAGGCGGCGCTGCTGATGGCCGCCGCCGAATTCGATTCGGTGCACGACCCCGGCCGGTCCGGATTCGGCGGCAGCGGGTGCCGGCTTCCGGAGATCTGCCCGCTGTGCGCCGAGGGAAAGCAGGTCACCGAGTGACCCGGGACGTCCAGGAGCGGCCCGCCGGCGGGCCCGCTGGGGCGGCAGGCAGGCGCTTCTCGGCCCGGGCGCTGGCCGAGCTGCTCCACACCGACCCGGCCTCGCCGGTTCAGTACCCCACCGCCGACCAGGCGCGTGTCATCGAGGCCCCCCTGGAGCCGCTGCTGGTGGTCGCCGGGGCAGGCTCGGGCAAGACCAAGACCATGGCGGACCGGGTGGTGTGGCTTGTCGCCAACGAACTGGTCCGCCCCGAGCAGATCCTCGGGGTGACCTTCACCCGCAAGGCCGCCGGCGAGCTCGGGACCCGGATCCGGCAGCGCCTGGCGGCCCTGTACCGCGCCCTCGACGGCGAGGAGGCCCCGGGGCAGGACCGGCTGGACCCGACAGTGTCGACCTACCATTCCTTCGCCAATGGAATCGTCCAGGACTACGGACTCCGCATCGGGGTGGAACGCGATTCGGTGATGCTCGGAACCGCTCAGGCCTGGCAGCTCGCGGTGTCCGTCGTCGAGGCCTACAGCGGGGAGTGGAGCCACTTCACCGCCGCCAAGTCGACCCTCGTGAACGCCGTGCTGGGCATGGCCGGGGAATGCGCCGAGCACCTGACGCCCCCCTCGGTTGTGCGGGCCGTTCTGCGGGAGCACATCGAGGCCGTCGAAGGGCTTCAGTATTCGCTGACCTCGGCGCGCAAACCGACCCAGGCGGTCGCGAACCTGCTGGACAAGCTGAGGACACGGGTGAGCGTCACCGAGCTGGTCGACCAGTATGCGGCGGCGAAACTGGCCCGGCGGCAGCTCGACTTCGGCGACCTGGTGGCCCTCGCGGCCCGGATCGCCCAGGAGATTCCCGAGGCGACCGCAATGGAACGGCAGAAGTACGAGGTCGTCCTGCTCGATGAGTTCCAGGACACCTCCCACGCCCAGATGGTCCTGTTCTCCCGCCTGTTCGCCGACGGCAGGGCCGTCACAGCTGTCGGTGATCCGCACCAGTCAATCTACGGATTCCGGGGAGCCTCGGCAGGCCAGCTCGGCACCTTCCGCACGGCCTTCCCGGTCGGGGCGCCGGGCGGGGCCCTGGCGCCGTCGCCGGTTTCGAACCTCTCGGTCGCCTGGCGGAACTCAACGGCGATCCTGGCCGCCGCCAACACCGTCTCCGCCGCGCTCAACATGCCCGCCCCCTGGCTCCGCTCCGCCCCGTCGCTGACGGTTCCCGGCCTGAGCCCCCGGCCCGGCGCACCGCTGGGGGAGGTCCGGATCGGAAGGTTCCTCGCGGATGCCCCGGCCGGCGACCGGGCGGCGGAGGCCTCAGGGTCGGCCGGTCCCGGCGCGCGCCGCACGGTCACCGAGGCGGAGGCCGTGGCGGCCGAGGTGATGTTCCACTCCCGGCGCACCTTCGAGCGCGACGATTCGGGTGACCGGCTGCGCCCAACCATCGCCGTGCTGTGCCGTGGCCGGAAACAGTTCGAGCCGATCCGCCGTGAGCTTGAGCGCAACGGCATCCCGGTGCAGATCGTCGGCCTCGGCGGGCTGCTGCGGACCCCCGAGATCGTGGAGATGCTCGCCGTGCTGCGGGTCCTTGGCGACCCTGACCGCTCCGACTCGATGCTCCGGCTCCTGGCCGGAGCCCGCTGGCGCATCGGGCCCGCTGACCTGATGGCGCTCGGCGACTGGTCCCGGCAGCTGGCCCGGGCACGGGAAGCGGCGGCCGGGCGTTCCGCACGTGCCGGGGAAGTGCAGGGCGATGACGACGACGCCGTCATCGCCCCCGACGCGGCCGAGAGCGGCAGCCTGGTCGAGGCCGTTGACCACCTCCCGCCCGAAGGCTGGGAGTCCGGGGCAGGCCGCAGCCTGACAAGTGAGGGAAGGGATCGGCTCGGGCGCCTGCGTGATGAGCTGAGGCGGCTCCGCGATTACGTGGGGGACGACCTCGGCACGATCATCGGCGAGGTGGAGCGGAGCATCCTGCTCGATATCGAGGTGGCGGCCAAGCCCGGCGTCGGCATCCACGACGCCCGCCGGAACCTCGATGCCTTCTCCGAGGCGGTGGCCGGATTCACCTCGACGGCCGAAAGGGTCGACCTTCCGGCCTTCCTCGCGTGGCTTGAGGCGGCCGACGCCGAGGAGGACGGCCTCCCGGTCACCCAGCTTGAAGCAAGCCGCGAGGCGGTCCAGCTGCTCACCGTTCACGCCTCCAAGGGCCTTGAATGGGATGTGGTTCTCGTTCCGGGGCTGAATGAGGGATCCTTCCCCAGCGGGACGGCGTCCCGATGGAGCAGCGGCGATTCGGCCATTCCCTGGACCCTGCGTGGCGACGCTCCCGAACTGCCCCAGTGGGACTGGGAGCAGCCCGATTCGAAGGAGTGGCTGGAAAGCGAGAAGCGGTATGCCGACGAGGCACGGGCCCATGCCGAACGGGAGGAACGCCGGCTCGCCTATGTGGCCTTCACCCGGGCCAAGCACGTCCTGGTCTGCACCTCCTCGGCCTGGGGCGGCGGACGCACGCGGCCTACGCCCGCCTCGGGCTACCTGCTCGACCTGCTCACCCTGGCCGAACAGGGGGAGGACGGTTTCGCCGTCCTGCACTGGCTGGCCGCAAAGGACGAGGGCGACGAGAACCCTGCCGCTGCCGTACCGCAGCGCGCAACGTGGCCCATCGATCCGCTCGGTCCCCGGCGTCCGGCCCTGAGCGAGGCGGCCGGTGCCGTCGCGGGAGCGGCGCAGGCCTTCGCCGCCGCCGGGCCGGCCGCGCGGGACGCGTGGGCCCCCCCGGCCGGCCGGTGGAGCCGGGAGGTCGAGCTCGCCCTCGCCCGGCGCGCCCAGGACGAGGAGAAACTCCCGGTGACCCTGCCGGCCCACATCTCCGCGTCGACGCTCGTCGAACTGGGCGAAGACCCCGCCGCCGTGTTGGCGCAGCTGCGCCGGCCGGTGCCGCGCCAGCCCGGTTCCGCCGCCCGCAAGGGAACGGCCTTCCATGCCTGGATCGAGGAGTTCTACGGCACCAGCGGCATGCTCGACCTGGGGGAGTACCCGGGAGCCGCCGACGCCCATGTCGATGAGGCACTCGGCCTTGACGAGATGGCCGAGACCTTTCGAAACTCGTCCTGGGCCGCCCGCACCCCGGCTGGGATCGAGGTCCCTATTGAGACGAAGGTCGGCGGAGTCATTGTGCGTGGGCGCATCGATGCGGTGTTCCAGGACGCCGACGGTGGGTGGGACCTCATCGACTGGAAGACCGGCCGGCCGCCCAGCGAGGCGAAACGGGCCGCAAAATCGGTCCAGCTCGCCCTCTACCGGCTGGCCTGGGCCCGCCTCAAGGAGGTGCCGCTGGAATCGGTCCGGGCAGCCTTCTTCTATGTGGCGGACAAGGCCCTGATCCGCCCGCACGACCTCGCCGGGGAAGCCGAACTCGAAGGGATCATCGCCGCCGCTGTCGAGCTCGGCGGGTAGGGCCGCCTGCGGGGCGCGGCTGGCGGAGCGCTCACCGGAGCGCTCACCGGAGCGCTCACCGGTCCGGTCGATTACCCGGGGCTGCTTACACCGGGGGCCGCTGACACCGGGCTGATGACGCCGGGTTGATGACGCCGGGTTGATGACGCCGGGTTGATGACGCCGGGTTGATGACCCCGGGCTGATTACGCCGGGGGTGGGGCAGCCACGAGGATTGCCTTCCGGCGCGTGGCTCCTAGCGGTTGGAGGAGATGATCGGCATTGCCGAGGTGGCAAGGTGGTCGGTCGACCCGACGGCCGGTGGTGAGGGCGTGCCCGCGGGGCGGAGCAGCGTCACCGCTGGGAGGTTTTCCTTCGCGCCATCGGCCTGCACCCGGTGGGTAGCGGCACCGGCCCGGCTGTCGGCCCGCTGGGCCACAGGCAGGGTCGAAGGGGCGGGGACGGACGGTGCCGCAGGACCGGCAGCAGGCTCGGCCGGCTCTTCCGGCGAGGGCTGTGCGGCATCCTGGGCGGAAGTCTTTCCCTGCTGTCCGAGCTCTGGAGCCGGGAGGTCCGGTGACGGCATCGGGTCCACCGACGGAACCGCCAGGGGCGCGATGACTGAGGGGGCGATCATTGTCGGGGCGATCACCGCTGGCGTCACCACGGTCGGCGTCGCCACCGCCGGCTTCGGTCCTCCGGCGGTACCGGCCGAGGCCTCCGGGCGTTCGCCGCCCGCCGTCGTGCTGGTTGCCTGGGTGCTGCCCGCCGCCGTGCCGATCGACGTGGTGCCGGTCGTCGTGCTGCCGGCAACCGACGTGCTGCCCGCCGTCGTGGGTCCGGCTGTGGCGGTGACCACCGTCGCTGCTCCCGTGATGTCGGTGCCTGCGGTGCCTGCGGTGCCGGGGCCCGTGGTCCCCGGGGTGTTGGAGGGGCCGCCATCGCGTCCGGGACTGTGGCCGTCGCCCGGGGAGGCGAGGTCGAAGGCCACAACATCGGTCTCGAGGGAGGCCATCATGTCGTGCGCCTCGGCGATCATCTGGGGGTCCTCCATGGCCAGGCCGCGCACCATCCACTGGGCCAGGGCGAACTCGGCGGCCAGCGCCGCGCGCCGGGCGAGGTGCTGGTCGGCTGCGCCGCGTGCCTTGGCGTAGGCGGCGTAGACCGAATCCACGAACGCCGCATCCGCGACGGCCGCGAGCCAGGCGAAATCGTCAGCAGGATCACCGATCCGCAGGTCGGTCCACCCGGTCACGGCCGAGATCCGGCTGCCCGAAATCAGGAGGTGGTCCTCGTGCAGGTCCCCGTGGACCACCGTGGGGCTGAAGCGCCACAGGGTCACGTCTTCGAGTGCGTGCTCCCACCGGCGCAGCAGGACCGAGGGGATCCGGCCCGTCGTCGCCGCCTGGTCGAGCTCGTTGAGCTTGCGTGTTCGAAACTCGTTCGCTTCATAGCTTGGAAGGTTGGCCTGCTGCACGAGCGCCTTGGGCAGTTCATGGATGGCTGCCAGCGCCCGGCCGATCTCGGCTGCCATGCCGCGGCCGCCGGCCGCGAGGGTCTCGAGGTCCCTGGTGCTGCCCTCAAGGTGTGAATAGACGAAGGTGCTCAGGTTGCCCTGGCGGACGCTCCCGGCGATGTGCGGGATGAGGAAGGGAAGCTCGGCGCGGACGGCCGGCGTGAACGCCCTCAGGGCCTGTAGCTCGGTTTCGAGGCGCATGCTGGCCTCCGGGTGACGGGGGGAACGGACCCTCCACTGCTTGCCGGCGGCGTCCACGAGCAGGGCGGCGTCAAAATCCGCGCTGTCGTCCGGGGCGCCGGTGACACCGGTGGGTGCGAGCCCAGGCACAGCGGCGCTGGCGATGGCAGCTAGTTCCATGGGAGTCCGTTTCACACTGTCAACGGTAGGTGCATCGATGCACCTCGGGACAACTCAGCGGCGGCGAGTCGTCGAATGCCTCGAAATTCCGCGACTTCTCCTCCACCGCCCCGGCCCCCAAATGTCTTTTGGGGGACCGAGTTAGTACCGTAGAAGGATGAGCGAACCCCTGCGCACTCTCCTCCAGCCGCCGCTCGTTACCCTTCCGCTTTCCCGCTCCCACGCCGACCGCGGAGCAGATTTCCGGCTCACCCCCAACCTGTTCGCCGGGCTGTGGGCGTCCGCCGACACCCAAGTGCTGGTCCTGGCCCAGGGGCGCACCCCGCTGGCCGGCGGTGCGCTGGGGCTGTTCGGGACGGACGAGGTGCCGCGCCCGGAGAACCCGGTTTATCTGGGCCGGGTCCTGCCCGGGGCGCGGGCCGCCGGCGCCCACGTGGTGCTGGTGATGCTCGATGACCTCGACGAAGCGCTCGCCCCGGGCGCGGAGTGGCACGGGCTGCGCGAGGTTGCCGCCTTCCTCGACGCCCGCGACGTCGGCCTGTTCGTCGAGGCCGCGGCACTGGCGCACTGGCATGCCACCCACACCCACTGTCCGCGCTGCGGCAGCCCCACCGTGCCCGAGGACGGCGGCTGGGTGCGCCGCTGCCCGGTTGATGATTCGCTTCACTATCCGCGCACCGATCCCGCCATCATCGTTTCGGTGATCGACGCCGAGGACCGGATCCTGCTTGGCTCGGCGGTGGCCTGGCCTGCCAACCGGTTTTCCACCCTCGCCGGCTTCGTCGAGCCCGGCGAGTCGCTTGAGGCGGCCGTTCTCCGCGAGGTGGCCGAGGAGTCCGGGGTTGAGGTGCATTCCCCGCAGTACCTTGGCTCCCAGCCGTGGCCGTTTCCCGCCTCCCTCATGCTCGGCTACACCGCTGTGGCGGCAGAAACGGACCTGCGGCCGGACGGCGTCGAAATCGAGACGCTCAGGTGGTTCACCCGCCGCGAACTGCACGACGAACTCCGCGACGGCCGAATCACCGTGGCGGGGGAAATTTCCATCGCCCGCGCCCTGATCGAGCGCTGGTACGGCGGACCGCTCGAGGCCGAACCGGACGGAGCCCTCCTCCAGTGAGCGATCAGCCGATTGAAGAACGCATTCTCGAGGGCCTCGACGACGAACAGCGCGCCGTGGCCACGACGCTGGCGGGCCCCCTGTGCGTCCTGGCCGGCGCCGGAACGGGCAAGACCCGCGCCATCACGCACCGCATCGCGTACGGCGTCCACACCGGGGTGTACAAGCCCCAGCAGGTCCTCGCCGTCACCTTCACCGCCCGGGCCGCCGCCGAGATGCGCACCCGGCTGCGCGACCTCGGAGCAGGCGGCGTCCAGGCGCGCACCTTCCACGCCGCCGCGCTGAGGCAGCTCCAGTACTTCTGGCCCTCGGCGGTCGGCGGACCCCTGCCGGCGCTTGTCGATCACAAAGCCCAGCTCATCGCCGAGGCCGCCCGGCGCCTGCGCCTCTCCACCGACCGTGCGGCCATCAGGGATGTCGCCGCAGAGATCGAGTGGGCGAAGGTGTCGATGCTGATGCCCGACAGCTACGTCGTGGCCGCCGCCGGCCGGGCGGAACCCGCGGGCATGGACCTCACGACCGTCGCCCGGATCTTTTCGGCCTACGAGGACCTCAAGATCGACCGGAACCTGATCGACTTCGAGGACGTCCTGCTGACCACGGTGGGGATCCTGCAGGAGGACGAGAAGGTGGCGGCGACCGTCCGCAGCCAGTACCGGCATTTCGTCGTTGACGAGTACCAGGACGTCTCGCCCCTGCAGCAGCGCCTCCTCGACCTGTGGCTCGGAGACCGGCGGGAGCTGTGCGTGGTCGGCGACGCCAGCCAGACCATCTACTCCTTCACCGGGGCGACCTCGCGGCACCTGCTGGACTTCACCAGCCGCTACGAGGGAGCCCAGGTGGTGCGGCTCGTCCGGGACTACAGGTCCACCCCCCAGGTCGTCCGGCTGGCCAACACGCTCCTCGCTGCGCGCAGCAGCGAGGTGGATCGGCGGGCCGGGGCCACCTCCTGGTCGGCTCCGCTCGAACTGGTCGCGCAGCGCCCGGCAGGGCCCGAAGCGGCCTTCACCGAGTGCACCGACGACGAGGCCGAGGCCGCCGAGGTGGCACGGCGCATCGGCGAACTGCTGGCCTCGGGCGTCCCGGCGAGCGAGATCGCCATTCTCTTCCGGACCAACGGGCAGTCCGAGGCGTACGAGCAGGCGCTCGCCAGCGCCGGCATCGGCTACCAGCTGCGCGGCGGGGAACGCTTCTTCGCCCGCCGCGAGGTCCGGGATGCACTGCTTCAGCTCCGGGCGGCGGCCCGCGCCGAGGGCGAGGACGACGTCCCGCAGCAGGTGCGCGACGTCCTTTCCTCCCTCGGGTACACCTCCACGGCCCCGCAGACCTCCGGTGCCGTGCGGGAGAAGTGGGAATCCCTGGCCGCGCTCGTGGGGCTGGCCGACGAGCTGTCCCGGACCCGCGAGTCGTTCTCCCTTCGGATGTTCGTTGCGGAACTTGAGGAACGGGCGGCCGCCCAGCACGCCCCGACCGTGCAGGGCGTCACCCTCGCGTCCCTCCACTCCGCCAAGGGCCTTGAGTGGGATGCGGTGTTCCTCGTGGGCCTGAGCGAGGGACTGATGCCGATCTCCTTCGCCGACACCCAGGAGGCGATCGACGAGGAACGCCGGCTGCTCTACGTGGGCATCACCCGCGCGCGGGCCCACCTCGCGCTGTCCTGGTCGACCTCCCGCTCGCCGGGGGGCCGGGCCACCCGCAAGCCGTCGAGGTTCCTCGACGCCCTGCGACCGGCCGGGACCGGCGGGCGTCCGTTCCGTCAGCCGGCGGCGCGCAAGGTGCGCAAGGCCGCCGCACCCGCGGTGTGCCGCGTCTGCGGGAAGGCGCTCGGCACGGGCTCCGAGCGGAAGATGGGCCGCTGCGGAGACTGCCCGGCCACCTACCGTGAGGAGACGTTCGAGGCGCTGCGGGGGTGGCGGCTGGAGGAGGCACGCGATAAGGACGTCCCGGCGTTCGTCGTATTCACCGATGCCACCCTCATCGCGATCGCCGAGGCCAAGCCGCAGACCCTGGAGGCGCTCGGCGAGCTGGCCGGGGTCGGCTCCGCCAAGCTCGAGCGCTACGGCGAAGCGGTCATCGACATCATCAGCCGAAATGACTGAGCCCTCCCCGCAGGCCGGCGGACCTGCCGCGGGGGAGCCGATGCCGGTCGTGGTGCGCCGATCGGCGCGGCGGCGGCGCACCGTGAGCGCGGATGTGCGCAACGGGACGATGATCGTCTCGATTCCCGCCACCTTCACCCAGGCGCAGGAAAAGGAATGGGTGGCCCGGATGGTCCGAAAGCTCCAGGGCCGAAGCGCTGGACAGGCCTCCGACCCCGCGGCCGCCGACCGCGCCCTGGCACAGCGCGCAGCCGACCTCGCCGGGCGCTACCTCGGAGGCCGGGGTATCCCCGGAACCATCGGATGGGTCACCAACCAGAACTCGCGCTGGGGCTCGGCCACCCCGGCGCACCGGTCCATCCGGCTCTCGCACAAGCTTCGGGGCATGCCCGACTGGGTCATCGACTACGTCATCCTCCACGAGATGGCGCACCTGATCGAGCCGTCCCACAACCGCGTCTTCTGGCGCCTGCTCGAGTCCTACCCGGACACCGAGAAGGCAAAGGCCTTCCTCGCCGGGGCGGCCTTCGCCGCCGACCACGGGCTGGCCGGCCGCTAGCAGGCGCTCCGCAGGAAACCCCCGCCAGAGGCCACTTAACGACAAACGCACCGGACTTTACCGGCGCGTTTGTCGTTATCGGGTGCTTCCGTCGTTATCGGGTGCGTGGGTCGTTACGGAGTGCGTCCGTCCGGGCCGCGGTCCTCAACCCCGGGCTCGCCCCCGCCGTCGGGACCGTCCTGCGGGCCGTCCCCGCCACCGGGACCGTCCTCCGGGGCGTCCCCGCCATCGGGACCGTCCTGCGGGCCGTCCCCGCCGTCGGCCCCGTCCTCCGGGGCGTCCGGCTTTTCGAAGTCGCCGGCAAGCAGGCGCTCCAGGGCGGCGTCGACGTCGGACCCGGCCGACTCGATGAGCTGGCGGCGGGCGGTGAAGCCCGTCGGGTCATCGAGGTCCTCGGCGGTGGGCAGCAGGTCGGGGTGCTCCCAGATGGCATCGCGGCCCTCAAGCCCGCGCTCCTCGGTGAGGTGGGCCCACAGTGCGGCGGCGTCGCGCAGCCGGCGCGGGCGCAGTTCGAGTCCGACCAGGGAGGCGAAGGCGTGCTCGGCCGGGCCGCCGCTGGCACGGCGCCGCCGCACGGTCTCCCGCAGCGCGGCCGCCGAGGGCAGGTTGACCGCGGCCGCGGCGGTGATCTCGTCGACCCACCCCTCGACCAGGGCCAGCACCGTCTCGAGCCGGGACAGCGCAGCCTCCTGCTCCGCCGTCCGCTCGGGCATGAACACGCCCTGGGACAGGGCCGCCTGCATCGATTCCGGATTCGTGGGGTCGATCTCGCGGGCGGCATCCTCGATCTTGGTCATGTCGATGTGGATTCCGCGGGCATACCGCTCGATGGTGCCCATGAGGTGGCCCGCCAGCCACGGCACCTGCGTGAAGAGGCGCACATGGGCGGCCTCCCGGACCGCCAGGAAGAGGGTGACCTCCTGTTCGGGAATGTCCAGGCCCTCACCGAAGGAGCGCACATTGGCGGGAAGCAGGGCCATCTGGCCGTCGGCGAGGGGGATGCCGATGTCGGTCGAGCCCAGCACCTCCTTGGAGAGAGCGCCGACGGCCTGGCCGAGCTGCATCCCGAACATCGCCCCGCCCATGTTCTGGAACATGGAGGCACCGCCGCCTGCCATGCCGAGGATCGACTTCATCTCATCGGGCAGCTGCTCCGAGAGCGTGTCCGAGAGCGCCTTGGCGATACTCACCGCCACCGGCTCGGTCAACCTGCGCCAGGTGCCCATCGTCGCTTCGATCCACTCGGCCTTCGACCACGCCCGGCCGAGCTGACCGGTGGGCGGGAATGCAGTGAAGGGGTCGATCCACATTTCGGCCACGCGCAGGGCCTCATCGACGGCACGGCGCTGCAGGGAGGTGACCGACGGGTCGTTGTCAGCAGCGGCCACCCGCCGGGCATGCTCGTGCGCGAGCTGCCAGTTCACCGGACCGCTGCTGGGGGCCGAGAACATGGCCTGAACCTGCTGCATCATCATCGCCATCGCCTGGGGGTCCGACGGCAGGCCGGCCGCCTTGGCAATCTCCCGGGGATCGAACCCCTCGGCGTCGCCGCCGAGCAGCCTTGCGATCATTTCCGACAGCGGATCCTTGGGGGAGTCGTCGCCGTTGGAGGGGTTGGATGGGTTGGTCACTAATACCACCGGTCCTGGAAGTCGCTGAAAAGGCCTGCCGGTCCTGCGTGCCGAGGCACCGGTCCGCGCAGCTGTTGAGCCAACGTTACCGGCAGGGGAGCGGGCTTGTCCTAGAACCCCTGCGGGAGTTCGCTGAGGGCAAAGACCCGGGCCGGGACGGTGCCGGCACACGAACCGTTTAGGGTTGTAGAGCAGATCACTTCGTACTCGCGTGCCCCGCTGGCCGGGCCGAACGGCCCGCGCCAGGGAAAAGGAAACCCCATCGTGTCACAGCCCGTCCGCGCCGGAACCTACGAACCCGTGGAGCCGGAACGCCCCCGTGACCCCCGCATCCGGGCCATGGTGACCTCCGGTGCGCTCGCCCTGGGGCTCGGCGCCGCGGCGGTGCTGCTGCCTGCGCCGTACGTCCTCGAGGCGCCCGGGCCGACGTTCAACACCATCGGGGAAGCCCGGTCCCAGCCGCTCATCGAAATCTCCGGCCGGGAGACCTTCGACCCTGAGGGGGAGCTTGACCTCACGACGGTGTACGTCAGCGGCGGACCCAACGGTGACGTCAGCATCTTCGATGCCTTCCGGGCGTGGATCGACCC
The DNA here is from genome assembly GCF_009828605.1 of Arthrobacter zhaoguopingii. NCBI lineage: Bacteria > Bacillati > Actinomycetota > Actinomycetes > Micrococcales > Micrococcaceae > Arthrobacter > Arthrobacter zhaoguopingii. The sequence continues at coordinate 114,786 of NZ_WIAE01000006.1, forward strand.
GGACCAGACCGTGCGCCCGGAGGAACTCGTCTATGCTCCGGGCACCACCCGGTCGGATATCGAGGAACGCAACTCCGTGTCCATGATCTCCTCCCAGGAGTCCGCCATCGCGGCGGCGCTGGGGCACCTGGAGATCCCCTACGAGGAGTCACTGACCGTGGTGGACCTGGCAGAGGGGTCGGCCTCCGCGGGAGTCCTCGAGCCCGGGGACACCATCACGTCCATCGACGGCGCCCCGGTGCGGAACATCGACACCCTCCGCAGCGCCCTGACGGACGCCGCGGGTGCAGGCGTCGACCTCGAAGTGCTCCGTGCCGGATCGGCGGAGGAGGTGTCGGTGACCCCGAAGCAGTCCCCGGAAGGGGACTACCAGCTGGGGGTCCTGCTGACCTCGGAGTTCGACTTCCCCTTCGACGTCACCATCGCCCTCGACAATGTCGGAGGCCCCTCCGCCGGCTCCATGTTCGCCCTCGGCATCATCGACATGCTCACCGAGGGTGACCTCACCGGCGGGCGCCACTTCGCGGGCACAGGGACCATCGACTCCACCGGGGCGATCGGCAAGATCGGCGGCATCCAGCAGAAACTGGTCGGCGCGCACGAGAGCGGCGCGGAGTTCTTCCTCGCCCCTGCCGAGAACTGCGCGGAGGTTGTCGGCCACGTCCCGGACGGGCTGAAGGTGGTCAAGGTCAGCACCCTGGAAGAGGCCGTCAACGCCGTCGAGGTGCTGGGTTCGGGCGGGGACGGCGCCGGCCTGCCGGCCTGCAGCTGACCGGATTCCCGGGCACCCCGGGGGCCTCTGCCAGGACACGATTGCGGAACGATTCCCGGCGAAGCGGCGTAATCGGGCCCTGAGTTGTACCGCCCGTGCGGGAACAGGGCAGAATGGAACCACGAAGGCAGAGACTGCGCCATGTTTCCGGCCCGCGGGCCCGCAGCAGACCGTTTTGTGCTCGTCGTCGTGACCCACAGCCGCCAACGATGAGGTAAATGTGACATCCGGACCAGACCGGCCCTTCGGCAGCAGACCGAGCCCTTCGAGTTCAACCGCGACAGCACCCGCCCGACGACGCAGCCCCCTGATTCCCACGGTCATCGTGCTCGCGATCATCGTCATCGCCTTCGTGTACCTCTCGCAGGTCTACGCCGACATCCTCTGGTACAACCAGCTGGGCTACCTCGGCGTGTTCCTCACCGAAAACGTATCCCGGATCGCCCTGTTCGTCGCCGCCTTCGTCATCATGGCCGGCGCCGTCTATGCGAGTCTGCGCATCGCCTACGGCAGCCGGCCCATCTACGCGCCGGACAGCGTGATGCAGGACAACCTCAACCGGTATCAGGCGCAGCTTGAGCCGATCCGCAAGCTGCTCATGCTCGGCATCCCGGTCGTGCTGGGCGCCTTCGCCGGAACGGCCGCCGCCTCCCAGTGGCAGCAGGTCCTGCTGTTCATCAACCAGGTGCCCTTCGGTGAGACCGACCCGGAATTCGGCCTGGACTTCTCCTTCTACATGTTCTCCCTGCCGTTCTTCGGCTTCCTGATCGGTTTCCTCACCAGCGTCGCCATCATCAGCGCGATCGCCGCGGTGCTCACCCACTACCTCTACGGCGGGATCCGGCTCGAGGAGAAGGGCCTGTTCACCACGAAGGCGGCCCGGGTCCAGATCGCCGTTATCGCGGCCCTGTTCCTCCTCCTGCAGGGAGTGAACTACTGGCTCGACCGGTACGCCACCCTGCAGAACACCGGCGGACGCTGGACCGGCGCCCTGTACACCGACGTCAATGCGGTGATCCCCACCAAGGCCATCCTCGCCGTCGCCGCCATCCTGGTGGCGGTCCTGTTCATCGTCGCCGCGGTCATCGGCCGCTGGCGGCTGCCCATCATCGGAACGGCGATGCTCATCATCACCGCGATCCTCGCCGGCGGCGTCTACCCCTGGGTGGTCCAGCGGTTCCAGGTCACCCCGTCGGAGCTGACCCTCGAACGGGAGTACATCCAACGCAACATCGACCTGACCCGGGTTGCCTACGGGCTCGACAAGGTCGAGGCCATTCCCTACAACGCCACCACGACCGCCGAGCCCGGGGCGCTGCGCGAGGACGCGGAGACGACGGCGAACATCCGCCTGCTCGACCCGAACCTCGTGTCCGACGCCTTCAGCCAGCTTGAGCAGTTCCGGCAGTACTACCAGTTCCCGCCCACCCTGAACGTTGACCGCTACACGGTCGACGGCGAGGTCCAGGACACGGTGATCGCCGCCCGCGAGCTCAACCCCGAGGGCGTCCCGGCCGGCTGGGTCAACGAGCACGTGCTCTACACCCACGGCTACGGCGTCGTCGCTGCCCGCGGCTCGGTCGTCGAAGCCGACGGCAAGCCCTCCTTCACGCTCTCCGGCATCCCCTCCGCCGGGGTGCTCGGCAGCGATGAAACCTATGAACCGCGGATCTACTTCGGCGAGGCGTCCCCGGAATACTCGATCGTCGGTGCCCCCGAAGGCGCCGAGCCGCGCGAGATCGACCGCCCGCAGAGCGATGATTCCGACGAGGAGTCCAAGAACACGTTCGCGGGCGAGGGCGGCCCGAGCGTGGGCAACTTCTTCAACAAGCTCGTGTACGCGATCAAGTTCCAGTCGACCGACCTGATGCTCTCGGATGCGGTCAACAGCGAATCGCAGATCCTCTACGACCGCACCCCGCGGGAGCGGGTCGAGAAGCTCGCGCCGTACCTCACCGTCGACGGCAACTCCTACCCGGCCATCGTCGATGGACGGGTCAAGTGGATCGTCGACGGGTACACCACGAACGAGTTCTTCCCGTACTCCACGCAGCAGGAGCTCGAATCGGCGACGATCGACTCCCAGACGGCGGACAACCTGTCCACCCCGCTGCCGGCCGACCAGGTCAACTACATCCGCAACGCCGTGAAGGCGACCGTCGACGCGTACGACGGCTCGGTGGAGCTGTACGCCTGGGACGATCAGGACCCCGTCCTGAAGGCCTGGAGCAAGATCTTCCCCACCACGATCAAGCCCTACACCGAGATGTCGGCCGAACTGATGTCCCACGTCCGCTACCCCGAGGACCAGTTCAAGGTGCAGCGTGAACTGCTGGCCCGCTACCACGTCACCAATGTCGATGTGTTCTTCGCCAACAGCGACGCGTGGAGCGTTCCCGACGATCCGACCGAGGGTGAGAGCGCCGACGTGAAGCAGCCCCCGTTCTACCTCTCCCTGAAGGTGCCCGGCCAGGATGAAGCGGCCTTCTCCCTCACCACCCCGTTCATTCCCTTCGTCGAGCCTGGCGGGGAAGCACGCAACGTGCTCTACGGGTTCCTCTCGGCCGTCGGTGACGCCGGCAGCGAGGCCGGGGTGAAGTCGGAGGACTACGGCAAGCTGCGGCTGCTCGAGCTGCCGCGCTCCACCTCGGTGCCCGGCCCCGGGCAGGCGCAGAACCGCTTCAACTCCGACCCGACGGTCTCCAACGCCTTGAACCTGCTGCGGCAGGGCGCCTCCGAGGTGATCAACGGAAACCTGCTGAGCCTGCCCGTGGGCGGTGGCCTGCTGTACGTGCAGCCGGTCTACGTGCAGTCCTCGGGGGCATCGTCCTATCCGACGCTCCAGCGGGTGCTGGCCAGCTTCGGTGAGAAGGTCGGCTTCGCCCCGACCCTCGATGAGGCCCTCGACCAGGTGTTCGGCGGTGATTCCGGCGCAAGCGCAGGGGACTCCGAGAACGCGGGGGAGACGCCCACGACCCCCGGGACGCCGTCGGCGCCCACCGAGGACCCGACCGCCCAGCAGGCCCTTCGCGATGCGCTTGCTGAGGCAAACGAGGCCATTGAGGAAGGCCGGACTGCGCTGGCCGAGGGCGACTTCGCCGCCTACGGAGCAGCCCAGGACAAGCTGAACGCGGCGCTGCAGCGCGCGCTGGACGCCGAAGGCGAGATCACCGGCACGGTCGTCCCGCCGGCCGACGGCGAAGCGCCCGCTGAGGGCGAGGCTCCGGCCGAGGGCGAGGCATCCGAGGCGCCTGCCGAAGGAGACAACGGCTAGGCGGGCGGCAGCCCGATTTGCCTCCCCATCCCGCGGCCGGTAGAGTTGAGACCGCGCCGCGGGGTGGAGCAGTTCGGTAGCTCGCTGGGCTCATAACCCAGAGGTCACAGGTTCAAATCCTGTCCCCGCAACGAAGAGAAGGTCCCTGTCAGTTTTCTGACAGGGACCTTCCGCGTTAACCGGACCCGCGGAATTGATCCGGCCGAATCGGGCCGGCCGAATCGAGTCGGCCGAATCGGGCCGGAGTAGGGGATTCGGGCCTGTCTGAGTCCTGGGGCCCGGCATAGCATGGGTATCCGGCCCTGCTGAGCCTGCCCCGTGGGCAGGAGGACGGGAGCCCCGGGTGGGAGGAGCAGACCATGCCAGTTGACCGACGGAGACCGACGGTGTTTCCCTGGGAGCGCCGGAGGTTCCTGGCGCTCCTCGCCGCGGCGGTTCCGTCCGCCGCCGCTGCCGGCTTCCCGGCTCCGGTCCAGGCCCCGGGCGGCACCCCTGCCCCTGACCTCGCCGCCCGTGACCTTTCTGCCCGTGATCTCGCCGCCCGGGTGGACGAGCTCGAACGGGCCGTCCGGCCTGCGGGACGGTTCGCGGCAAGCCTCCTCGTGGCGGCCGACGACGCGCCGCCAGCGGTGAAGGACGCGGCGGACTACGTCTGCGACGGCGTCGACGACCAGGAGGAGATCAACGCAGCCCTCGAGGCGCTCTCCAACGACCGGTCGCCCGCCTTCGGCAGCCAGGGCGGCTCGGTGGGCCTGGTAGGGCGTTCGTTCAGCATCAGCGCGCCGATCCGCCTCCGCGCCCACTGCGAGGTCCAGGGCCAGGGCCGCATGGTCACCACCCTGCAGGCGACGGCGGACCTGGACGGCGGCGAGGAGCAGGGCGTGTTCGAACTCAACTCGCCGGACACCCAGTACACGGGTGTGCGCGGGCTGGGCATCCACGGCGGGCCCGACAGCTCCTGCTCGGGCATCTTCTACGAGCAGGGCAGGGGAACGGAATGGGACGCCTCCCACCTGCTATCGAACCTCTACATCTACCGGACGGGCCATCACGGGGTGTACCTGGTCAACGGGCCCGGCGACAGCCGGCTGCGCGCCGGCGTACTCGATACGATCCGGGTGATTGAGGCGGGACGCCGGGTGACCAGGGGTGCCTCCGGGTACGTCATCGACAGTCCGGACGCCTGCATCGCGAACTGCGAGAGCGGCCTGGCGGCGGGACACGGTTTCCAGCTGCCGAACGCAAACACTCAGCTGGCCAACTGCAAGAGCTGGTTCAGCGGGCGGAGCGCCGACGGGTTCGGCCAGGGCAACGGCTTCCACCTCGACGGCCACCGCATTTCCCTGGTCGGCTGCACGGCGCAGGACAACTACGGGCACGGGTACTTCATCGCCGGCGGCGATCACAGCATCAGCGGGGCGGTGGCGGACAGCAACGGCTACAACGGCGGCGGCGGCAGCGGCCGGGGAACCGGCTACACCGGGTCGGGGTTCTACCTGCGGGGCCGGAAGGGTCACCCCTCCACCGTGCAGGGGACCTCGTTCGACCGGAAGTACGACGGCGCCAACGTCTACCAGCAGTACGGCGTCCAGTTCGCCGAGGGCGCCGCCCGGGTAAACCTGATCCTCAGCGTGGGACGCGTCGCGGTCCAGCCGGTGGGAGGCGAGGTTTCCCCGGGCTCGCGGGTTTCCCTCGTCTCCTGAGCCGGTTCAGCCCGCGCCGAGGGCCTTGAAGGCTGCCAGGGCGCGCTGCCGGGATTCGGCCAGGTCGACCACGGGCGCCGGATACCCCGGCGCGGCGCCCTTCCAGGGTTCATGGAGGTTCTCGGCGTCGGCCAGCTCGGGTACGTAGCGCAGCACGTAGCCGCCGTCGGGGTCAAACTTCTTCGCCTGGGTGACGGGGTTGAAGATCCGGAAGTAGGGGCTAGCGTCAGCACCCGACCCGGCCACCCACTGCCAGTTCGCGGCGTTGCTCGCAGCGTCGGCGTCGACGAGCGCGTCCCAAAAGAACTGTTCGCCGACCCGCCAGTCGATCATGAGGTTCTTGATCAGGAAGGAACCCGTCGCCATCCGCACGCGGTTGTGCATCCAGCCGATCTGCCACATCTGCCGCATTCCGGCGTCGATCATGGGGTAGCCGGTGCGCCCGCGCTGCCAGGCTTTCAGCTCGGCGCCGGTATCGCTCTCCCAGGCGAAAGCGTTGAACTCCGGCCGGTAGTTCACCGTCGCGAGCTCCGGGTTGAAGTAGAGGAGCTGCCAGCAGAACTCGCGCCAGCCGATCTCCGAGAGGTAGGAGCGGATGTCCTCGGCGAGCGGGCCGGAACGGCGTGCCTGGGCCGCATGCCAGACGGTGAAGGGGCTGATTTCGCCATGGCGCAGGTACGGCGAGAGCCGGCTGGTGCCGTCGACGGCCGGCAGGTCCCGGTTGGTGGCGTAGCCCTCGACGAGGGAGTCGAAGAAGTCCGCCAGCCGGGCGGTGGCCCCTGCCTCCCCGGGCACCCAGGTCTCGCGCAGGCCCTGCGCCCAGTCCGGGGTGGGAAGAAGCCCCCACCCCCCGAGGGCGTCAGAGCGCACCGCAGGGCCGGTGAGGCGCTCAGGCGCGGGCTGCGGCTGCCGCGGCTCGGGCTCCCGCAGGCAGGCGCGCCAGAAGGGGGAGAACACCCGGAAGGGCTCTCCCGCGCCGGTGCGCACCTGCCAGGGCTCGAAGAGCAGGTTGGCCTGGAAGCTCTCGGCGAGAAGGCCCGACGCCGTGCACTCCGCCTTCAGGGAGGCGTCAAGTTCACGTTCGGCGAGCCCGTAACGCCGGTTCCACAGCACCGCTTCGGCGCCGGTTTCCCCGATCAGGGCCGGCAGGACGGTTCCGGCGGGACCGCGGCGGAGCACCAGGGGGACCCCGACGGATTCGAGGGATTCGGCGAGCGCGGCCAGGGAGTGGTGCAGCCACCACCGTGAGGCACCGCCCAGAGGGCGGATGCCGGGGGTCTCCTCATCGAGGATGTACACGACGACGACCTCCCCGCCGCGGGACGCCGCCTCGTGGAGCGCGGGATTGTCGGCGAGTCGGAGGTCATCGCGGAGCCACACCAGGGTAACGGCCATGGTCCCCAATGTACCTGCCCGACGAGTCTCGCAGGCGGCGGATCCGGCGGGGGATCCACGCGGCCGGGCCGGGCAGGCCGACGCCGGCACACCGGGCCCCACCCAGGCAGGCCCGCCGCGCCTGCCCTGCACGCGGGCGTCTTAACGCAGGGAGAGCCGCAGCGCTGACGCTGCGGCTCTCTCTGTATGCGGGTTCGGCGCTTCCGCCTAGCGGCTACGGGGCGGTCGTCTCGGTGCCCTGGCTGATGGCCGACTGCGGCTGGGCCGGGGCTCCCGACTTCAGCGCCGCGAGCCGTGCCTCGATCTCCGACTGCTCCCCGAGATCCTCGAGGCTCTCGAACTGCGAATCGAGGCTCGAACTGGCGAGCTCCTGCTGTCCACGCACCTTGGCCTCCTCGCGCCGGATCTTCTCCTCGAAACGCCCCACCTCGCTCGTGGGGTCGAGGAAGTCGATGCTCTTGACGGCGTCGTGGACCTGCTGCTGCGCCTGGGCGGTCCGGGCGCGGGCGATGAGCTGGTCCCGCTTGGACGTGAGTTCGCCCAGCTTGCCCTTCATCTGATTCAGGCCGGTCTTCAGCTTGTCGACGATTTCCGTCTGGGAGGCGATCGTCGGCTCTGCACCCTTGGCCTCGTTCTCCGCGGCGATCTGCCGCTGGATGGCGACCTTGGCGAGGTTGTCGAACTTCTCGGCGTCGACCGCGTCACCGGAGCTGCGGTACTCGTCCGCCCGCTTCGACGCCGCCAGCGCCTTGTTGCCCCAGCTTCGGGCATTCTCCATGTCTTCGTTGTAGTCGTCCTGGATCATCCGGAGGTTCCCGATGGTCTGGGCGACGGCGCTTTCGGCCTCGGCGATGCTGTTGGTGTAGTCGCGGACCATCTGGTCCAGCATCTTCTGCGGATCCTCCGCCTGGTCGAGCACGGAGTTGATGTTTGCCTTTGCCAGCTGAGCGATCCGGCCGAAAATTGACTGCTTTACCATGAGGTTTCCTCTCGATCTGTGAATGTTTCTCGTGAGTACTGGTGCGGCGGCGCCGGAGCTGCCGCCGCGGGATTAGAAGTCGCCTCCACCTCCGTCGAAGCCGCCGAAGCCTCCGCCTCCGCCGTCGAAACCGCCGAACCCGCCGCCGCCGAAGACATCGCCTCCGCCGTCGCCTCCGCCGCCGAAGAATCCACCGCCGCCGTTGAGGAGACCGCCGAGCAGGATGCCGCCGAGCAGGGCTCCGCCCATCCCGTCGCCTCCGCCGCGGCGGGCTCCGTACCCGCCGTAGCCGCCGTATCCGCGCCCCCCAAAGCCCGAGACGTCCTGTTCGGCGAGCTGCGCGGCCTGTTCGGCGAGCATCACGGCCTGCTCGGCATGGGACAGGGCGGTGACGGGATCGGAGTTTTGAATGCTGACGGCGTAGTCGAGGTTGCGTCCGGCTTCGGCGAGCCGCGTGCGGGCCTCGCTGCCGACACCGCCGCGGCGTGCCCGGATGTAGTCCTCGGTCCCCGAGATGCGCGAGTGCGCCGCCAGGAGGGTGTGCTGCAGGGATTCGCGGGCCCGCCGGGCCTGCTCGCTCTGGTCACGCACTCCGCCGATCGCCCCGTCGAGCTGGCGGTGGGCGCCCTCGACCCGTTCCAGCAGGGCGATGGGGTCGATCGGACCGGCCTGGCGCTGCGAGCGTACGGTCTGGAGCGCCGATTCGGCCGCAGCGACCGGCCCGACGAGGTCGTCGTGTCGCCCGGTGCGGACCATGGCGGTCGCCTGGGCGAGGTCCTGCACGGTGTCTGTGACGGCCCGGTCGAGTTCCTCCTGGGCCGCTTCGAGTTCGGCGGCCCGCTTGTCGATGGCGTTGAGCAGCAGGTTGGCCTGGCTGACGGACTCTTCGGCGGCACGCACGGCGACGACGGCGGGGCCGGTTTCGCCGGCGTCCATCCGGGTCCGGGCCTCGGCGGCGGCACTCTCCACGAAGGCGAGCCGCTCGCGGGCCTGGTCGACGTTGTCCTGCACCTGGGAGGTGGCCGTGCCGGCATACCGGCGCCGCAGGGCGGTCAGGCGCTCCTCCGCGGCGACGAAGCGGGTGCCGGCCGCGTTGGCGGCCTGGCGCGCCGCGTCGAGGGCCTGTGGGGCGTTCCGCTCGAGCTCGCGCAGCGAGTCGAAGTCGGTCTTGTGCGCCTGCAGGGACTCATTGACCGCCTCGCAGCGGCGGATGATGTCTCCCAGCCAGGCGCGCTGCTGCTCCTCGGTGTCGGGGATGTGGTCATCGAGCTGCTGCTGCAGCTTGAACGACTCGCTCATGTGCACCTTGGCGGCGGCGATGTCGGCGGCGAAGGGCTTGACCGCAGCCTCGCCGTAGGAGGCCTCGGCGAAGCCGAGTTCCTGTTCACTCGACTTGATGGCGTCGTCGGCGGCGACGAGCAGGCTTCCGGCGCGTTTGCGCAGGTCCTCGACGCTGAGGGAGGCCAGCGGGTCGACGACGGCGCCGTCGGGCGCCTGCCCGGGACCGTAGGTGATCTCCTTGGGCGCGGCCTGCTGCCGCCGGCGCGAACGCATAAAGAAGTAGCTGCCGGCACCGGCCAGTGCCAGGAGTCCGATGAGGAACCCTGCGCCGCCCCCGCCGCCGTCGCCTGCCGCCCCTGGCCCGGGGCCGCCCGTGTCAGTCAGGACCGCTTCGGTCCCCTCAACGGCGGCAATGCCCGCCTCGGCGTAGTTCTGCCCGTCGAGCTGCGGGTCGATCTGCTGGTTGAAGATCTCCCCGGTCCGGGCCTCGACCTCCGTGCCGTTGCTGGCGATGAAGCGTCCCTCGCCCGAATCGACGGCGACCGCGAGCAGCGCGTCGTCCGCCCCGAGGTTGCTGGCCTGCGCGGTCTCGACGGCCCAGGCCAGGGAGTCGGAGGGGCTGGTGAAGGTGTCGACGTACACGACCTGGACGGTGTAGCCGTATTCGTCCTGGAGGCCCGTGATCGCGGCCTCGACGTCGCTGATGTCGGCCGGGGTGAGGACTCCTGCCTGGTCGACCACCGTCTCCCCGTCCGGAATGTCGATGGGGTCGGCTGCGTAGGCCGCACCCGGCGCCAGTGTCAGCGCGATCAGGGCGCTGAGTCCCGCGGCGGCGCCGGTCCGCCTGGTCATCCGTTGCATTAAGTACCCTTCAGCATGTTCCCCGGTCACGCCCGTCGGGAAGAAAGGCGACGGACGCCGGGGCTCCCTGAATTTTGATTCTATGGCCGGTGGTAGGGGCCGTCCACCGGCACGGCGGGCGCGGACCTAAGCCCCAAGCGAAACTCGGCGCACCGATCACGGTTCCCGGGGGAGGTCCGGGCCCGCGCCCGGCCGCGGAGATGAAGCGGCCGCCCGGAGGGGGAATAATAGGCAGTGGGACCCTTCGCTTTCCGGCTGCTTCCCAGCAGACGTCCAGCAAACGTTCCCTCAAGGTTCAGTCTTCCTTGCCATAGTGGAGACAACCGCGATGAAAGGAATTCGAATGGCTGACCAGTTTGGGGGACCTGCCGGTCCTGACCGCCCGATCCCGCCCCGACCGGCCAACCCCCCAACGGCAGAGCAGGCACAGGTCGCGGACTCCGGTCGAGCCCCCGGGGGCCGCACCGGCGGCGACACGGCGGACCTTCCCACCGGCGGGCCGGCGCCCTACCGCCAGGGTGCCTCCGAGACTTCCCCCCAGAGTTCCTACGGACAGGACTCCTTCGGGCAGAACTCCTACGGACAAAACTCTTACGGGCAGAACTCCTACGGACAGAACTCCTTCCGGCAGGGAGCCTTCGGCCAGCCGGTGCCTCCTACCCAGCCGCCGTCCCAGCCGTGGCTCCAGCCCTCGGGCCAGCACGCGTCCGTGCGGGTCCGGGAGAAGAAGCGCATCGGCGTTCCCGCCTTCCTCGCCGGTGTCCTGGCGGCAGGCCTGCTCGGCGGCGGCATCGCGGCAGGGGCCGACGGGCTGTTCGACGGCGGGGGCACCGCCGGGTCGGGCTCGGGCGGCGGGCGCAGCGAGTCCGTGATCGTCAATAACTCCGACAGCGTCAACGAAATCACCGCCGCCGCCGTGAAGGCATCGCCCAGCGTCGTCACCATCGCCGTCAGCGGAAACGGTTCGGGCGGATCGGGCTCGGGGATCATCCTCGACGAGGAGGGGCACATCCTCACGAACACCCACGTAGTCACCCTCGGAGGGCAGGTCGCCGACGCCGCCGTCGAGGTCAAGACCAACGACGGCCAGGTCTTCCGGGCCGAAATCGTCGGAACCGACCCGCTGTCCGACCTCGCCGTCATCAAGATCGACGCACCCGACCTGACACCCGCGGCGCTCGGAAACTCGGCGGAGCTGAACGTCGGCGACACCGCGATCGCCATCGGCGCGCCCCTGGGCCTCAGCGGCACGGTCACCGACGGCATCATCTCGACGCTCAACCGCACCATCAGCGTGGCGTCCTCGGCGGTACCGGAGGAGCAGTCGGATGCCCCCGAGCAGCAGGAGGGCGACGGCTTCAACTTCCTGCCGCCCGACGGGTCGCAGGAGCCCCAGCCGCAGTCCCAGGGCTCCATCTACCTCAACGTCATCCAGACCGACGCCGCCATCAACCAGGGCAACTCCGGCGGCGCCCTCGTCGATGCGCAGGGGCGGGTGATCGGCGTCAACGTCGCCATCGCCTCAAGCGGAAGCGACGAAAGCGCCGGGAACATCGGCGTCGGTTTCTCCATCCCGATCTCCTACGCCGAGCGGGTGGCCAACGACATCATCGAGACCGGCAAAGCCACCCACGGGTTCCTCGGCGTGACCGTTGAGCCTGCGGCCGGGGAGAACGCCTCCTCCGGGTCGACCTTCTCCGTCGGCGCCCAGGTTGCCGGGGTGGAAGCCGGATCGCCGGCCGACGACGCCGAGATCCGTGAGGGCGACATCATCACCAAGGTGGGGGATTCACCCATCGGCGACCCCCAGTCGCTCACGGCAGCGGTGCGCATGCAGCCGGTCGGGGAGACCGTTCCCGTCGAGGTGCGGCGCGGCGGTGACACCGTCACCATCGACGTGACCCTCGCCGAGGCCCCCGCGGCCTGATGCCCGGGGCGCCCCGGCAGGGGCGCCCCGCCGGAGAAGGTGCCGACAACTTTATGGTTAGCTAGAGCGCGGGACAGACTGCCACCTCAGGAAGGTTTCTCATGGACGAGGCCCCGACTCCGGGACTGAATATCGCCGTACTGGTCAAGCACGTGCCCGACGCGCAGTTCGACCGCCACCTCAACGGCCCCCGCAACACCACCGAACGCTCCGAAAGCATCCTCTCCGAACTCGACGAGTACGCCATCGAAGCGGCCCTCCAGCTCGTGGAGCAGCACGGCGGGGATGCGGCCGGGCACCGCGTCACGGCCGTCACGATGGGCCCGGGTCCGGCCGTCAGCGCCGTGAAGAAGGCCCTGCAGATGGGTGCGGCCGAGGGGGTCCACCTCACCGACGACGCACTGGCCGGATCGGACGCCTCTGCAACGTCCCGCGCGCTTGCCGCCCTGCTCTCCCACCTCGGCCCCTTCGACCTTGTCCTCACGGGCATGGCCTCCACGGACGGGGAGACCTCCCTGGTCCCGGCCCAGCTGGCCGAACGCCTCGACCTGCCCCAGGTGACCTTCGCCGCGGCCCTCGAGCTTGAGGCCGCGGAAGCGGGGTGGACGCTCACGGCCCGCCGCGACGGCGACGCCTATTCCGAGACCATCGCCTCTCAGCTGCCCGCCCTGGTGTCGGTCACGGACCAGATCAATGAGCCGCGCTACCCCAATTTCAAGGGCATCATGGCGGCGAAGAAGAAGCCGCTGCGCACGATGTCCCTCTCCGACATCGGCCTGGCCGCCGACCAGGTCGGGTTCGCCGGCTCCTGGACGGCCGTTGAGGCCGCGGAGCCGCGGCCTCCCCGCAGCCAGGGCGTCGTGATCACGGACGAAGGCGACGCGGGCCTGCGGCTCGTCGACTTCCTTGCGGGACAAAAGCTCCTCTAGCCCGCCGCCCACTCCATCCTTCGAAAAGGAGACCGCAGCATGCCTACGGTACTTGTCTTCCTCCACGACCCCGGCGCGGTGCTCGCCAAAAATGACCGGGAACTACTCACCCTGGCACGGACCCTCGGCGATCCCGTCGCAGCGGTGGCCGGCGACGCCGGTGACCCCCTGCTCGACGGACTGGGTTCCTACGGGGTGTCCAGCTGCTACCTTCCCGCCGATCCGTCGGTGGGGAAGTCCCTCGTCGCGGGCAAGGCCGCCTTCCTGGCCGAGGCGGTGCGGGCCTCCGGTGCGTCGGTGGTGCTGCTGGGCAACGCCTACGAGGCGAAGGAAATCGCCGCCCGCGCAGGAGTCCGGCTGGAATCCGGGGTCATCACCGATGTCGTCGCGGTGGCCGATGACCTGACCGCGACGAAATCCGTCTTCGCCGGGTCCTACACCTCACAGTGCCGGGTCACCACCGGCATCCCGATCCTCGCGGTGAAGCCCAACAGCATCGAAGCCGCCGAGGCTGGGCAGCCGGCCCGCCCGGAAACCGTCCCGGTCGAGGTTCCGGTCCCGGCCGCCGCCGCGGTCATCACCGGCCGGGTCGACAAGCCCGCCACCGGCCGGCCGGACCTCGTTGAGGCCCGCGTCATCGTCGCTGGAGGACGCGGCGTGGACGGCAACTTCGCCCCGATCGAGGAACTCGCCGACCTCCTCGGCGGTGCCGTCGGGGCCTCCCGGGCGGCGACCGACGCCGGGTGGATCGAGCACTCGGCGCAGATCGGCCAGACCGGCAAGACGGTGTCCCCCCAGCTCTACATCTCGGCGGGCATCTCCGGGGCCGTGCAGCAGAAGGCCGGGATGCAGACCTCCCAGGTGATCGTGGCGATCAACAAGGATCCCGATTCACCCGTCTTCGAGATCGCCGACTTCGGCGTGGTGGGCGACCTGTTCACTGTCCTGCCGCAGGCGGCCGAGGAGATCCGGAAGCGCAGGGCCTGAGGTGGAGCCCGAACGCAACACCATCCGCCGCGTCCTGTGCTTCGCCGCCCACCCCGACGACCTCGACTTCGGCGCTGCCGGAACCGTGGCCGCCTGGACTGCGGCCGGGATCGAGGTGAGCTACTGCATCCTGACCGACGGTGACGCCGGAGGCTTCTCCGAGGAGCACCGGAACACCATTGTCGAAACCCGGCACGATGAACAGCGACGGGCGGCGCGCATCGTCGGCGTCGAGGATGTGAGCTTCCTCGGTGAACGGGACGGCTACCTGAGCCCCACCGAGGCCGTGATCCGCGGCATCGTGGCCCGCATCCGTGAGGTGCGCCCCGATATCGTTGTCTCCTCCCACCCGGAACGGAACTGGGACCGGCTGCAGAAAAGCCACCCCGACCACCTTGCCTGCGGAGAGGCCGTCACGCGGGCGGTGTACCCGGCGGTGGAGAACCCGTTCGCCTTCCCCGAGCTGGCGGCGGCCGGCCTTGAGGCCTACCGGGTGCCCTGGCTGTGGTTCTACGGCGGGCCCGAGGAGAGGGAGAACCACTTCGTTGACATCACCGGCTTCGAGGATGTGAAACTTTCCGCCATCCGCACCCACATCAGCCAGCATCCCGATGTCGAGAAGATGGACGCCGCGGTGCGCAGCATGCTCCTGGGAAATGGCGTCCGCGGGGGCCTGCCCGGCGGGCGCAGCGCCGAGGGGTTCCACGTCGTGGGCGTGAACACCGAGCAGACCATCGCCGGCTTCTAGCCCGGCACAGGCAAAACGACACAGGCAGAACAGCACAGGCAGAACAGCACAGGCAGAGGGGCCCGGTGTCCACCGGGCCCCTCTGTTTGCTCTGTCAGGGCCGGCCGCCCCGGCCCGCCGCTCAGGTGCGGAAGGGGATCTCCGCGATGACGGGCGTGGTGGGAACCGGTGACCCGCCGTCGGGCTCGACGGTGATGGCGATGCCCCTGAAGGAACTGATCCCCTCGACCTCGGTGACCTTCGTGCCGGCGACATCCTCGGCGTCCATCGTGCTGACCGAGACGGGTGCCGACCCGTCCGCGGGCAGCCGCCACATCTGGTAGACGGAGCCTTCGGGCGGCGCCGGGACGCCCTTCAGCGTCACCACCGCGGCGTCCTCCTCCTCGGACAGGGCCAGGCCCGCGGTGCCACCGGCGGGAATCACGTAGGAGCCGGTGACGACGTCGGAGGCCTGGAGGACCTCCTGCTCAATGGAGGTCTGCCCGAGGTTCTGCGCAACGGTGACACCCCCGACAGCGACCAGCACCGCTGCAGCCGCTGCGGTCAGCCAGCGGGTGGCGGGGGAGGCCCACATCCCCTTCGTCCGGCGCCTGCGGGCGAGCTCGTCGCCGGCCGCTGACGCGCCGCCCAGAGCGGTGGCGGCCGTGCCCGCAGCAGCAGCGCCGGCCGGGCCACCCGCCGGTGCCTCCGTGCCGCCGCTGGCGCCGTCAGTGCCGGCCGGTGCGGAGACGGGAATCTGGCTCAGGATTTTCTCGAGCAGCCCGGCCGGAGGCTCCTCCTCCTGGATGGCATACGCCGTGGTGATCGTCTCGCGGTTCGAGCGGACCCGATCGGTGAAGGCCTGCCGGAGGCCGTCGTCGTGGGCCAGGAACTCCTCGATCGCGGCGCGCTCGTCGTCGCTCACGGCGTCCAGGGCATACATCTCGGCCCACTCGAGCACATGCCCGCGATGGAGGTCCTGCTGAAGGTCTTCTGCGAATTGTTTGTTCATGTCCTTGTCCTGCAATCAGCTCACCCCCAGGCATGCCTTGAGGCGCAGCAAGCCGTCCCGGATCCTCGACTTGATGGTGGGTACCGCAACCCCGAGCTTCTCTGCGACTTCGCGGTATGTCAGTCCACCGTAGTAGGCGAGCCTGACAGATTCCTGTTGGGTGTCTGTGAGGGTGTCGAGGCACTTCACCACGGTCTCGGCCTCGAGCCGCTGGGTCACCGTGTCAACGACGTCGTCGTGGTCGATGGTCTGGGTGGCAGCGCCATACCGTGCTTCCCGGTCGGTCGAACTCTGCTCGGACCGGACCTTGTCGACGGCCCGCCGGTGGGCCAGGGTCATCAGCCAGGCCATCGGACTGCCGGCGGCCGGATCGAACCGGCCGGCGCTGTTCCACACCTGGAGGTAGACCTCCTGGGTCGCGTCCTCGCTCAGTTCCGGGTCGATCAGGACCCGCCGGGCCAGCCCGTAGACCCGCCGGGACGTCTGGGCGTAGAACGCGGCAAACGCCTCCTGGTCCTGCCGGGCGATCCGCAGCAGGAGGTCGGTCAGCGTGGGCTCGCCGGCGGAGCCGGCGGCAGCATCATCGGCCAGCCCACCCGCGGGGGTTCTCCCAGATGTGGCCCGGCTTACTCGTGGCGTGTCCATAGGGTCCAAGCATAGAGCGCCAACCGGCCGGTGCCGAACATCCCCTGAAGAGGGGAGGAATGCCGCATGCCGCCGTTCCGAGACCCGATTCACCCACTTCACCGCCCCTAAATGTGCTCCGGAAACCCTGTCAGCTGCGCCCGCGCCGTCGGCACGGGTGGCGCTCCGGGCCGCCGTCCACTGCGGCCCGGAGCGTTACTGCAAGAGATTCGGAGCCGAGCCGGTTCCGGATGGGCCGATCCGGGGGGTCCGGCGTGGCTCGAACGGCGGGTCGGGTGGGTGTGTCAGGCCGGGGGCTGCCCGGGTTCCCCGACGCGGGCCGTGGCGACCAGGGAATCGGCATTCAGCACGAAGTCCTCGCCAAGCAGGGCGGCGAACCGGTCGCGGATCCGCCCGCGCAGGTCCGGTGCTTCGGGGAGCACCGTGCGGTAGCCGCTGCCGAGCACCAGCGACCAGGCCATTCCGGGTTCGAGGGGAACCGACAGCGACACCGCCTGGACCTCCGCCTCCCCGAATCCGTGGGCGGCAAGCCAGTCCGCCAGCTTCTCCTCGGACGCCAGCTTTTCCCAGTTGGCGGTGAAGTCCGGGCGGGCCTGGGGAAGCGCCGGGGCCCGCTCTGCGGCACAGGCCTCGAGGAGGATCGCCTCAAACCCCTCGAGGGCGCCCTTGTTCCAGGTGCTCAGGGCAAGGCGCCCGCCGGGACGCAGGAGGGAGGCCATCCAGGTGGTGGTCGCGGCCATATCCGGGACGAGGAAGAGCCCGTAACTGCAGAGGACGGCGTCGTAGGGGCCGGCAGTCCAGCGTGCGGGGTCGCCGACGCTGAAACGGATGTTCTCGAGGTTCAGCGCCTCGGCCTTGGCCCGTGCCAGATCGAGCATTGCCGCCGAGGGGTCGACGGCGTCGACGGACCCGTCCGCGCCGCAGAGCTGGGCCGCGGGGATGGTGCCGGCGCCGGTGCCGGCCCAGGCGTCGAGCACCCGCTCACCGAGATGCACGTCGGCGGCGGCGACTACCGCGTTGGCGATCGGATTCCACAGGGCGGGAGCCAGCAGTTCGAAGTCCTCGGCCCCCTGGTCCGGGAGGGCTGAGGCGTGGCGTGGGGTCATCTGCGGGCTCCTAGGGTGGGTCAGCGGTCAGCGGTCAGCGGTCGGCGCCGGCGAAGCCATGCTGGCGCCAGGCCTCGTAGAGGGCGATCGAGGCGGTATTGGCCAGGTTGAGTGAGCGCCGCGAGGGGACCATCGGCAGGCGGACCCTTGCGGTGACGTGGGGGTCGTGCTTGACCTCCTCGGGCAGGCCCACCGATTCCGGGCCGAACAGGAGCACATCCGAGGGCCGGTAGCTGATGTCGGTGTACGACACGTCCCCCTCGGCAGTGAACGCGTAGACCCGCTCGGGGGCGAGCGCCCGCCAGGCGGATTCGAGGTCGGCATGGACGCGCAGGACCGCCAGATCGTGGTAGTCCAGGCCCGCCCGGCGCAGCTTCGAATCCTCGAGGCTGAACCCGAGGGGCTCCACCAGGTGGAGTTCGGCTCCGGCTACCGCCGCGAGGCGGATCGCGTTGCCGGTGTTGCCCGGAATTTCGGGGGAGTGGAAGAGGATACGGAACACCGCTCCATCCTAGCTCCCGGCCGCCGCAAGCAGCCGCCCCAGCACCGGAAGCTGCACCGTATTGGGCTGGGGCCCGGCAGCCAGGAACGCCTTGAGCGTGCGGGCCGCGGTTCCGGCGTTGACTACCTGCACCAGCGCGGGCGCCGAGCGGTCAAATCCCGGCGGGGTGTCGATGACAGGGTCGAACGGGTTGTCGCGGGCCCCGTGGATCAGCACCCACCCGGTGACGTTGCATTCGGGGAAGAGTTCCTGGACCTCCCGCACCGTCGCGGGCATGCGCAGCGGCACCGGGCGCCCCTGGTGGCGCAGGGAACGCCCGTCCCAGCTGAAGTTCCCGGGCGATGCGGTGAACGAATCGATCACGGCGAGCCGGTATCCCGCGAGCACGATGTGGCCGGCGGCCGTCCGGGCCCGGTTGGGGAACACGAGGCCGTTGACGAGCCGTGCCGCCGGGTACCCCTCAAGCACGGCTGCCTCCACCAGGGCCGCGGTGCGCAGCTCTCCGTCGAGCCGGGACCGCGCCTCCGCGCCGAGCCGCGCGATCAGCCCGGGCTGGCGCGCGGCGCCGTGCGACTGCCGGCCTGCGAGCACCAGGGGCAGCACGGGGGGCTGGTCCGGGGAGAAGGGCGGGAGGTACACGGGCGGACGGGAGAAGACGCCGTCGTCCCGGGCCCCGGAGCCGGAGTTGCCGGCCGGACGCGTGCCCGCGCCGAAGGTGCGGGACCCGGAGGCCTCATCGCGCCGTCCGCCGAAGCGCCCGCGTTTGTCGTACTGTTCGCGCCGCGCCGGATCGGAGAGGGTCTCGAAGGCGACGGCCACCGAATGGAACAGTTCTTCGCTGCCCCCAAGGTCGGGGTGGGCCTTCCGCGCGGCACGGCGGTAGGCGTCCTTGACCTGCTTGGGCGTGGCACCCGGAGCTATGCCCAGGATGTCGTAGTGGGACGGGTCCGACCGCTCGGGCATCTCACGCCTTTCATTGGGGAAACTTTGGAGCTTAGTACACCCGGGCCGGGCGGGGCCCCGCCCGGTGCTGCCCGCGGTGCCGCGGGGGCACCGGGGGGAAGCTCAGCGTCGAACGTACCGCGCATAGAGCGCCGATTCCTCATGCAGCAGCGACACGAGCCGCAGCGGCGCGGGCTGCGGCGGGCCCGTGCCGTTGGAGATGCGCGGCCCCTCCCCGCCGACGAGGAGCGGGCTCAGCGAAAGGCACAGCTCGTCGACAAGGCCCGCGGCCGTGAAGGAGGCCAGGACCGCGGGTCCGCCCTCGCACAGCACACGCCCCAGCCCGCGCCCGGCCAGGTGCCGCACCACCTGCGCAGGGTCCACCGCCGAATCACCACAGTCGATGACGTCGGCAACCCGCTCCAGGGCGCGGCGCCGGCCGGGGTCGGCAGCGGTGGTGGTGAAGATCAGGGGACGCACCGGCGGCGCGGCGAAAAAGCCCGAGGCGGGGTCGAGATCGAGCGAGCCGGAGATGACGGCGACGGCGGGATGGCCCGCCCGGCCCGACGCGCGGCGCGCGGTCTGGGCGTCCGGATCGACGAGCCCGCCTTCGTAGCCCTCGGCGCGGACGGTGCCGGCGCCCACGAGAATCACGTCGGCGAGCCGCCGCAGGAGGGCGAAGATCAGCCGGTCCCCGTCGTTGCCCAGCCCGCCGGACCGGCCGGTGACCGACGCGGCACCGTCGGCCGAGGCGATGAAGTTGAACCGGACGATGGGGCCCGGAGAGGGCGGATACGCGTATTCGGCCAGCAGGTCCGCCTGCGTGAGCGGATCCGGCGCGCCGGGGAGCAGGGAGGTGATCATCGCCCGTCGGAGCCGTTCCGTTCGCCCATGTTGTGCCGGAGGTAGGCCGGCGGCCGGAAGCCCAGGACGGCCTCGGTCAGGCGCAGGGCCGAGCGGGCCGCGGCGACGTCGTGCATCCTCACGATCCGCGCCCCGCCGAGGATGCAGATCACCGCCGCCGCCAGGGAGCCCTCGGTCCGCGACTCCTTCGGGAGGTCGAGGGTCTCACCGATGAAGTCCTTGTTCGAGACGGCGGCCAGGGTCGGGAAGCCGAGCCCGGCGATCTCGGCGAAGCGCCGGGTGATCTCCAGCGACTGCAGGGTGTTCTTGTTGAGGTCATGCCCGGGGTCGAGCAGGATGCGCTCCTCGGGGACGCCCAGGGAGACCGCGAGGTCGACCCGGCGCAGCAGGAAGTCGGCGACCTCCCGGGCCACGTCGTCGTAGCGGGGCCGGGGGTACGCCGTGCGCGGCTCGGCGAGGCTGTGCGTAATGACCAGGTGGGCGCCCGCGTCCGCCACCACCGCGGCGAGGTCCGGGTTCCGCAGGCCCGTCGTGTCGTTGACCACGTTGGCGCCGGCCGCCAGGGCCGCGGCCGCCACCGAGGGGTGGAAGGTGTCGGCGGAAATGATGACGTCGCCTGCCTCTCGCACGGCAGCGATCACGGGAACGATGCGTTCGGCCTCCTCGGCCTCCGGGATGGGTTCTCCGGGCGCAAAGGGCGCACCGCCGATGTCGATCCAGTCGGCTCCCTCGGCCACCGCGGCCAGGGAGGCCTTCGTGGCGGCCTCCAGGGCGAAGGTCCGGCCCG
Source organism: Arthrobacter zhaoguopingii (assembly GCF_009828605.1). Taxonomy (NCBI): domain Bacteria; kingdom Bacillati; phylum Actinomycetota; class Actinomycetes; order Micrococcales; family Micrococcaceae; genus Arthrobacter; species Arthrobacter zhaoguopingii. Next base: position 135,479 of record NZ_WIAE01000006.1, read on the forward strand.
AGTCGTAGAACGAATCGGGGGTCCGGTTGATGATGGCCATCAGGGCCACCTGCCGGTCGAAATTCAGGATCCGGGACCCGAAGGCGTGGACGGGGTGCCGGAAGGCCGGCACGAAGATGCCCGGTGGCTCCGGGGCCACAGCTGTTTCGTCCACGAGCTATTTCTACCAGACCCGCCTGCCGCCCGGGCGGGGCGGCACCCTGCGGGCGGCACCCTGCGGCCGGTGCCGGTCCGTTGCCGAATCGTCACCGAATTGGCACCCGGCTTCCGATGTGTCCCCGCGGGGAGTCCTTCCGCTCCCGTCTACGCTTGGCGGAATTCGGGCCCGCGTGCGCGGCCCCGGGGAATTCACATCTGTAATGGGGGAAATACATGGCTGTACTTCGTCGCGCGGTTTTTCCGGCCGCCTGGCTTCTCGTCTTCCTGATCATCGCCGCGGCGCTCGTCAAGATGGCCTTCTTCTCGGCGGCCGAACCGCCGCCCTCCAGCGGGCTTCCCGCCGCGGAGGTGCTGACCCCCACGGTGCCCGTCACCCGGGGGACCGTGGCCAACACCGTAGAGCTCACCGGCACGGTGGCTGCGGATGAAGGGGTGTCCATCCGGTCGACCGCGGCCGGCGAGGTGGTGTACCTGTTCGTCGAGGAGGGGCAGGAGGTGTCCCTGGGAGATCCGCTGTTCCAGGTCCGCACCCCTGCCGAAGTCCAGCCCCAGGCCCCCGCGGGTACCGAGGGGGAGGACGAGGACTCCGGCGTCCCGGTCCCGGCACCGGAGCCCGTCTATGAGTACTTCGACATCACCGCCCCGGCCTCGGGCACCCTGACCTCCTTCCCGCCCCTGATTGGGGAGAGCGTCTCCATCGGGCAGTCCCTTGGCTCGGTCAGCCCGGGCACCTATCACGTCACCGGCACCCTCACCGCCGCCCAGCAGTTTCGGCTGCTCGACCGGCCCTCCTCGGCCGCCATCACCATCGCCGGCGGATCCGCCCCCTTCACCTGCAAGGACCCGCGGATCGGGGACCCAAAACCGGAGGCCGGCGGCACGCCGCCCGCCTCGGAGCGCACGGCCATGGCCGGACCGATGGGAGGGGAAGGCCCACCGGCTGCCGGCGACGACGGGTCGGCGCCGGCGGGGGAGCTGACCTGCGGGATTCCCTCGGAGGTTCCCTCTTTCGCGGGGCTCTCCGCATCCATCAAGCTCAGCGCGGGCGTGGCCGAGAACGTGATGACCGTGCCGACGACGGCCGTCCAGGGCTCCATCGCCGAGGGTATTGTCTGGGTGCTCGGCGCAGAAGGGGCGCAGGAGGAGCGCAAGGTCGGGCTCGGGCTGAACGACGGCTCAACCGTCGAAATCCTCTCGGGGCTCACCGAGGGCGAGAACGTCCTTGAGTTCGTGCCGGGCGTCGACGTTCCGCTCCAGCCCGGCATGCAGCCGGCCGAAATGGGGGGCCGGGGATGACGGCACCGGAAACAGTTCCGGCGGCCGGCACCGCCTGGCCGCCCCTGGTCTCCCTCCGCCAGGTGACCCGCACCGTGCGTATCGCCGATTCGGAGGACCTCCACATCCTGCGCGGCATAGACCTCGACATCCACCCCTCGGACTCCCTGTCCATCGTCGGCCGGTCCGGGTCGGGAAAGTCGACCCTCCTGAACCTGCTCGGGCTCCTCGACCTTCCCACCGAGGGCACCCTGTCTTTCCGGGGAATGGACGTCCGCGCCCTCCGGGGCGACGCCCGGGCGCGGCTGCGCGGGGGCGCCATCGGCTTCATCTTCCAGCAGTTCAACCTGCTGCCGGGACGGACCGCCCTTGAAAACGTGATGACCCCCCTGCTTTACGCCGAGGGCCGGCAGTTCTGGAAGCGCGAGAAGCTCGCCTCCGCCATGCTCGACCGGGTTGGCCTGGGCGACCGGATGCGCGAGCTGCCCTCGAACCTCTCCGGAGGCGAACAGCAGCGCGTGGCGATCGCCCGGGCGCTGGTGCGCACCCCCGAACTGATCCTCGCCGACGAACCGACCGGCGCCCTCGATACTGAGACCGGAGCCATCGTGATGGAACTGCTCGACGAGGTCGCCGCGGAGTCGGGGGCCGCGCTGGTCACGATCACCCACGACGCCAACGTGGCGGTGCGGGCGCGGAGCCACTACCGGCTGGACGCCGGCGTGCTGCGGCCCGAGGCGGCGGCGGCATGACCGCCCTCCTCGGCGCGGTTCTCGAGGCGTTTTCGGAGCTGCGCATCCACAAGACGCGCGTACTGCTGGCCCTGCTGGGGGTGATGCTCTCGGTCGCGGCGCTCACCTCGGTCGTGGCCCTGGGCAATATGGCCTCCGCCGGCATGGTGCAGACCTCCGAACGGATGGGCGGACGGGCCGCGACCCTGGGCGTCTCCGCCGCCTCGGCCGGTCCCGACCAGGCGGCGGTCGTGGCGGCCTACGCGGAGGTCGTCGACCGGTACAGCATCGAGTACAGCTCCCTGCGGGTCGACACCTTCCTCGGGATCCGCACTCCGGCCGGCCGCATCGACACCATGAGCCTGCTGGTGGAACCGGACTACGGGACGATGCGGCGCATGAATGTGGTGGACGGGCGCTGGTTCACCGACGCGGACACGGAGCGCCTGGCCCCCGTGCTGATCGTCAATGAAGCCTTCCACACGCTGATGGGCTCACCGGACATCACCGCCGACCCGGGCGTTGAGCTGCTGGGGGAGCGGGACGTCAAGGCCGTCATCGTCGGCATCCTCGCCAATGACTACTCCGGGGCGCAGCCGCAGGCCTACCTCCTGAAGGACCAGACCGACCGGTGGGAGGTCGCGGGTGTCCAGGGCGCCCCGCCGACGCTCGAGGCATGGGTGCCTGCCGGGCTGGCCGATGAGCTCACGGCCCGGATCACCGCCGACCTGCAGGCCCAGTTCGGCCCCGACGTCTCGGTGTACCGCCAGGACTACGCAGCGCAGGGCGACCCGTACGGCGGCCTCACCCTCGTTATCGGCGGAGTCGCAGGGCTCGTGCTGCTGCTCGGGGCCGTGGGGCTGCTCAATATTTCGATGGTGACGGTGAAGTACAGGGTGCGGGAGATCGGGATCCGGCGGAGCTTCGGCGCGACCTCGGGCCGGATCTTCTTCGGGGTGATGATGGAATCGGTCGTCGCCACCTCCGTGGCCGGGGTGGCGGGGGTGATGCTCGCCGTCGCCGTCGTCAGCCATCCGCGGATCCAGCCGCTGCTGGCGGCCGGTGCCACGGACCTGCCGCCCTTCCCGATCGGCGCGGCCCTCCTCGGGGTTGGATCCGCCATCGCCGTGGGCGCGCTCGCCGGCCTGATTCCGGCCCTCGTCGCGGTGCGGGTTCGGGTGATCGACGCCATTCGATACTGAGCGGCCGGCCGGGACCGGCCGCCGGGACGGCCCGCTTTGGTCCGCTCCGGCGGCTGCAGGGCGTCCCGGGCCGCCCGCTCGACAGCCAAAGCAAGGGCGGACCGGGGCCCGGCGCCCCGCCGTCGAATCGGCGGATACCGGCTCCGCCGCTAGAATCGATGTATGCCCGTGTACCTCGATCACGCGGCGACTACGCCTCTATCGGCGCCAGCCCTCGCCGCATTGACCTTCGAACTCAGCCGCAGCGGCAACCCCTCCTCGCTGCACGGCTCCGGCCGGCGTGCCCGCAGAGGGGTCGAGGACGCCCGCGAAAGCCTCGCCCGGGCCGCCGGCGCCCACCCCTCCGAAGTGATCTTCACCTCGGGCGGAACCGAAGCGGACAACCTGGCCGTCAAGGGCCTCTACTGGGCCCGCACGGCAGCGGACCCCCGCCGCACCCGCATCATCGCCTCCCCCGTCGAGCACCACGCCGTGCAGGACACCATCGAATGGCTTGAGCGGCACGAGGGGGCGCAGGTGACGTGGCTGCCCGTCGACGGCACCGGCGTCGTCTCGGTCGAAGCGCTGCGCGCCGAGCTCGCGGCCCACGCCGACGCAACGGCCCTGGTCACGGTCATGTGGGCCAACAACGAGGTGGGCACCGTCCAGCCCATCGCCGAGATCACCGCTCTGGCCGCAGCCTCCGGCGTGCCGGTGCACTCCGACGCCGTCCAGGCCTTTGGCTCCATTCCGGTCTCCTTCGCCGGTTCCGGGCTGGCCACCATGGCCGTCAGCGCTCACAAGATCGGCGGGCCGGTCGGGGTGGGCGCGCTGTTCGTGGGTCGGGCGGTGAAGCTCACCCCGGTCCAGCACGGAGGAGGCCAGGAACGCGATATCCGCTCGGGCACGCTCGACGCGCCCGGGATCGCGGCGTTCGCCGCCGCCGCCGACGTGGCGGTGGGGCACCTGACCGAGGAATCGGTACGGCTCTCCGCCCTTCGGGACCGTCTGATCGAGGGCGTCCAGCGGGTGGTCCCCGAGGCCGTCCTGCGCGGGGTTGCGCACCCGGTGCCCGCCGGAGCGCGGCTGCCCGGAAACGCCCACTTCACCTTCCCGGGCTGCGAGGGGGATTCGCTGCTGTTCCTGCTCGACCTGGCAGGGATCGAATCCTCAACCGGCGCGGCGTGCACCGCGGGCGTGCCCCGGCCCTCCCACGTACTCCTCGCGATGGGTCTGAGCGAAAACGAAGCCCGCGGCGCCCAACGCTTCACCCTGGGCCACACCTCCACCGCGGAGGATATCGACGCCCTTCTCGCGGCCCTCCCCGACGCCTACGCCCGTGCGCGTAAGGCGGGCATGGCCGGCCATGCATCATCAATCCAAACGGCAGGAACAGGTTTTTCCCTATGAAGGTACTTGCAGCTATGAGCGGCGGGGTCGATTCGGCCGTCGCCGCGGCCCGCGCCGTGGAGGCCGGGCACGACGTCGTCGGGGTGCACCTTGCGCTGTCCCGGATGCCCGGGACCCTGCGCACCGGCAGCCGGGGCTGCTGCACCATCGAGGACTCCCGGGACGCCTGGCGCGCCTGCGACATCCTCGGCATCCCCTACTACGTCTGGGACTTCTCGGAGCGCTTCAAGGAGGACGTGGTCGACGACTTCATCGCCGAGTACGCGGCCGGGCGCACCCCCAATCCCTGCATGCGCTGCAACGAGCGGATCAAGTTCGCCGCCCTGCTCGAAAAGGCCCTGGCGCTGGGCTTCGACGCCGTGTGCACCGGGCATTACGCCAAGGTCATCGAGGATGCCGACGGCAACCGGGAACTCCACCGCGCCGCGGACTGGGCGAAGGACCAGTCCTACGTGCTGGGCGTGCTGACCCACGAGCAGCTCAAGCACTCGATGTTCCCCCTTGCGGAGACCCCGTCGAAGGCCGAGGTGCGCGCCGAAGCGGAGCGCCGCGGGCTGTCGGTGGCCAACAAGCCGGACAGCCACGACATCTGCTTCATCCCCGACGGCGACACCCGCGGCTGGCTCGAGGAGCGCATCGACCTCACCGAGGGCGACATCCTCGACGTCGACGGAACGAAGCTCGGCACCCACCCCGGCGCCAACGCGTTCACTGTGGGCCAGCGCAAGGGACTGAAGCTTGGCCGGCCCGCGCCCGACGGCAAGCCCCGCTTCGTCCTGGAGATCCGGCCCAAGGAGAACACGGTGGTGGTCGGCCCGGAGCAGCTGCTCGCCATCGATGAGATGCGCGGCATCAAGGTCTCCTGGGCCGGAAGGCCCATCGCCGAGGTCGACACCGGTGAGGAGTTCGACTGCATGGCCCAGGTGCGCGCGCATGGCGATCCCGTCGACGCCCGTGCCCGCGTCGAAGCCGGTGCCGATGGACGCACCGAGCTCGTTGTGCGCCTGGTCGAACCGATGCGCGGGGTGGCCCCCGGGCAGACCGTCGTGCTGTACCAGGGCAGCCGCGTGCTGGGCCAGGCGACAATCGATTCGGCCCGGTCCGCGCTCCGCCCCGAACCGGCCAGCGCGGCCGGCTGAACCTCCCGCGGCACCGCAGACACAGTTAAGGGTGCCCCCGGAAGTCTGATTGACTGGTTCCATGAGCGAAGAGACACGTGGTTTCGACCCCGAGGCGAGTTCCCTCGCGGGATCCGTTCGGCCCGAGGTGATGGCCGAACTCCTGTCGGTGCGCAGCAGCATCGACAATATTGACGCGACGCTCGTGTACCTGCTGGCCGAACGCTTCAAGGCCACCCAGCGGGTGGGCCACCTCAAGGCTGAGCACCGGCTCCCCGCCGGCGACCCGGCCCGCGAGGCGGCCCAGATCGCGCGCCTGCGCGCCCTGGCCGCCGAGGCGCACCTCGACCCGGCCTTCGCCGAGAAGTTCCTTAACTTCATCATTTCCGAGGTGATCCGCCACCACCAGGCGATTTCGGAGACCCGCAACGGGGAAGCGTCCGGACGCGCGCCGGAGGGCACCGGTGGCGCCTGACCTCTCCGCCGCGCCCGGGACCGGAACTCCCGCCGGCCCGGTCGACACCGGGGCCGTGCAGGCCGCCGCCACGGCCTCCGGCGACTGGCCCGGCACCGACCCGCTGGAGGCGCACCGGGCGGTGCGCGGCGAACTCGGCGGCCCGCACCTGCCGTTCCTTGCTGCCCTGCCGCAGCGCGGGCCCGGCAGCGACGCCGTCGGCCGCACCCTCGGGATGCTCGTTGAGCTCCCCTTCGACCTTCAGCCCCACGGCTGGCGTCTTGTGGCGCGCCCGGGGAAGGACCAGCGCAGGGCGGAGTCGGCGCTGTCGTCGGACCTCAATGCGCTGGGCGACATCGCCGGAGCCGAGGAGGCACCCGCCGCACGGGTGAAGGTGCACCTGCGCGGACCCCTCTCGGTGGCGGCCAACGTGCATCTCCACTCCGGGGAGCGGGCCCTGCTCGACGCCGGCGCCCGGCGGGAGATCTACGCCTCACTGGCGGCGGGGGCCGCCGACCTGGTCCGGCGGACCGCGGCGGTGGCCCGCGGCGCCGTCGTCGAGGTGCAACTCGATGAGCCCGAGGCCGACGCCGTGCTCGCCGGCCGGATCCCGACCGCCAGCGGCTACCGGACGCTGCGTGCGGTGCCGCGCCAGGAGGCCACCGACGCCTGGGCGGGCCTGCACCGGGCCGTTCGGGCCGCCGGCGCCGACCGGCTGGTACTCCGCGTGCCCGGCGGCGACGATGTGCTCGACGCCGCCCTCTCAAGCCCCGCCGACGCGCTCGGGCTGCCCTTCGGTGCAGTGACAGACGCCCAGTGGGAGCGGCTGGCCGAGGCGGTGGAGTCGGGGCGCCGGCTGGTGGCCGGGATCCTGGTCCCGGGCGCCACGGTGCCGCAGGTCTCGGCCCTGGTGGCCGCCGTTGTGGACCCCTGGCGGCGGGTCGGCCTCCCTGATACGGCGCTGGGCGCCCTGACCGTGACCTCCCTGGAGGGGATGGCCGGGCTCACCCCCGCCGCCGCCCGGCAGGGCCTGGTGCGGCTGATTGGGGCCGCGGAGGCCCTGACCCAGCTCGCCGCGGAGGCCTAGGTCCGCTCCTCCCACCGCCGCGGCTGCGCGGGCCCGGGCAGCACGCCGTCGAAGGGGCGAAGCTCGTAGTCGAAACTCCCGGCGTACACGAGCAGCGTGCCGAGCTGGCGGTGCACCACCCGGGTTGTGATGCGGAATCGCTGTCCGTCCCACCACTGCTCCATGGTGGCGCTGGCGCCGAGGGCGTCGGGCAGGGCGATCCGGATGCCCGCGAAGATGCGCGTTGCGGTGGACACCATGCGCATGTGCCCGGTGTCCGTGACCGAGCAGGTCAGCGCCGTCGCCATGCGCCGCCGCGAGCCCAGGTAGTCGGTCAGCCGTCCGTCCTGCAGCGACGTGGTGTCCTCGAACACCCGGTCCGCCGTGCTGAACCGGATCTCGCGCCGCGCGGTGAGCGCCGGCCGGCCGAACGGGTCGGTATGGGGGTAGTTGGCGATGGTGAACGGCACCGACGTCTCGTATTCGGGGAAGAAGGCGTTGTCGAGGGCCGTGAGCCGGAACGCCGGCCGGGCGAACCGGGCGGGGCAGCCGGCGACGTCGAACCGGCCGGTTCCCACCCCGGCCTTTCCGCTGCCGGCGTGGAGCCCGAAGTACTCGCGCAGTTCCGGCTGGAGCCGCTCGAAGTCCCGGCCCAGAACCTCCTGGTAGATCGATTTCACCGCGATGTTCCTCCCTGTTTGCTTTCGAGTCCGCGGGCGGTGCCCCGCCCGCGGGAACTGCCGGCGGCGGTCCCGGGGGTCACAGCCGGCCCGCCGCCTTGAGCCGGATGTAGGTGTCGGCGAGCCGGGGAGGAAGCTCCAGCGGATGCTCGTCGACCACCTCGGCCCCCAGCTGCTTCAGCTGCGCCGTGACCGCCTCCCGGTCCAGCAGCGCCCGCTCCGCCGCGGCGGCCCGGTACGCGTCGGCGGCCGTGCCCCGCACGGCCCGCAGCTCCTCGAGCCGCGGATCGCGAACGGAGGCGATCACCACCAGGTGCTGCGCGGTGAGTCCGGGAAGCACCGGCAGCAGGCCTTCCTCGACGGCGCCGGAGTCGAGGGAGGTCAGCAGCACCACCAGCGACCGGTGGGGGGAGACCGAACGGATCTGCGCCGGGATCCGCGAGAAGTCCGCCTCAATCAGTTCCGGTTCCAGGGGCGCCATCGCCCGCACCAAGGCGTTGAGGAGGTTCGCCTTGGCCCCGGAGTCGACCCGCGCCCGGAGGCGGCGGTCGAAGGCGAGGAAGTCCACCTTGTCGCCGCCGTGCTGGGCGAGCACCGCCAGCAGCAGTGCCGCTTCGATGCCGGTGTCGAGGCGCGGCTCGTCGGCGATCCGCGCGGCGGAGGTCCGCGAGGTGTCAAGGACGATCACCACGCGGCGGTCCCGTTCCGGCCGCCAGGTGCGCACCACGGTGTCCCGCCGCCGCGCACTGGCCCGCCAGTCGATGGAGCGCACGTCGTCGCCGCGCACATAGTCGCGCAGCGAATCGAACTCCGTCCCGGCGCCCCGGATCTGTACGGCGGCCCTCCCGTCGAGCTCCCTGAGCCGGCGCAGCTTCGAGGGAAGGTGGCGCTTGGAGAGGAAGGGCGGGAGCACGCGCAGTTCCGCCGGCGCCGGGAGGGTCAGCTGGCGCGCCGCGAGGCCGAGCGGGCCGTGGCTGCGGAGAGTGACCGAGCCCGTGGTGAGGATCCCCCGGCGGGCCGGCTGCAGGGACACCTCCATGCGGTGCACCCGGCCGGCGGCCACGCGCAGGCGCTGTTCGGGGTTGGCGGCCCCGGCGGAGGGCTGCCAGGGGTCGCGGACTGTCGCCCGGAGGGTGCGGCCGGTGTCGTTGGACAGCAGGAGCGCGCCGACGCAGCCCTCGCCCAGGCGCACGGTGGCGGGAAGGGCCCTGCGCACCCCGACCCGGCGGGGAGAGGCGGCAAGCAGCAGGTCGACGGCGACACCAGCGGCCAGCAGCGCGGCCCAGATCAGCGCGGGCAGCGCGCCGGGGAACAGCACGATGGGCAGCGCGCCGAGCAGGGCCAGCAGCACCAGGCGTCCGCTAACCGCCACCGCGGGCCTCCCCTCCGGAGCCCACGCCGGCCGCGCGGTGCGGTGCGGTGCGGCAGCGGTTCACCGGGGAACCGGAACGACGGCGAGGATCCCGCCGAGGACCTCATCGACGCCGACGCCGTCCATCTGGGCCTCCGGCCGCATGGCGACGCGGTGCCGCAGGGCGGGCATGGCGAGGGTCTTCACGTCGTCCGGGGTGACGAAGTTGCGGCCGGACAGCCACGCCCAGGCCCGCGCCGTCGTCAGCAGCGCCGTCGCCCCGCGCGGGGAGACGCCCAGCTGGAACGACGGCGCCGCCCGGGTGGCGCGGACCAGGTCGACGATGTAGGCGATCACCTCCGGGGCGATGGCCACCCTGCCGACCGCGCGGCGCGCCGCGGCGAGGTCGGAGGCCCCGGCAACGGCGCGGACCCCGGCGCCGCCGAGGTTCCGCGGGTCGAAGCCCTCGCTGTGCCGGCGGATCACCTCGATCTCGTCGTCACGTCCGGGCAGCGGCAGCACGAGCTTGAGCAGGAAGCGGTCGAGCTGGGCCTCCGGCAGCGGGTAGGTGCCCTCGTACTCAACCGGGTTCTGGGTGGCCGCCACGATGAACGGGTCGGGGAGGGCGCGGGAGACTCCGTCCACCGAGACCTGGCGCTCCTCCATCGCCTCGAGCAGCGAGGCCTGGGTCTTCGGCGGGGTCCGGTTGATCTCGTCGGCGAGCAGGATGTTGGTGAAGACCGGGCCTTCCCGGAAGGTGAACTCGGAGGTGCGCGATTCGTAGATGAGCGAACCGGTGACGTCGCCGGGCATCAGGTCCGGGGTGAACTGGACCCGTTTGGTGTCGAGGCTGAGCGCCGCCGACAGGGTGCGGATCAGCAGCGTCTTAGCGACCCCGGGCACCCCCTCGAGGAGCACGTGCCCGTTGGCGAGCAGGGCGATGAGCAGCCCGGTCACCGCCGCGTCCTGCCCCACGACCGCCTTGCCGACCTCGGCGCGCACGTCGAGGAGTGCGCGTCGGGGGGAATCATCGACCGGCCGCCCCGCGGGAGCCTGTTCCGTCACGGTGTCCACCCCCTGGTGCGCCGCGTGCGCCCCGGTGCCGTCCTGCTGCCATCCACTCTGTCGGTTCATGAGTTGTTGATCTCCTTTTCGAGGTCCAGAAGTTGTTGCGCCCAGCGCGCGAGGTCCTTCTCCGTGGACGGAGGCGGGCCGTCAAGGAGCGAGTGGACGTCCTCGGGGCGGCGGCCGGTCTTGTCGGCCACGGCCTGCACGACGGCGGCCCGGGCGCTGGACGGGGGCAGGCGCAGCCGGACCGCGGCGCGGCTGAGGGCGGCCGCGCGCAGGTTCGCCGCGGCGTGCCGCACGGCCCGGGAGCCCTGGTAGAGGCGGGCCCGGCCCTCCGCGGTCTCGGCGGCGCTGACGACGACCGGGAGGGGTTCGACGGCGAGCGGGCCCAGCCGGCGGCCCCGCCACAGCATGGCCAGGAAGGCGCACCCGAGCAGCCAGAGCATCAGGGTGTTGACCCAGTCCGGAAGCAGCTCCAGCGGGTTGGCAGGTGGGCCGGTGGCGCCGGCGAGGTCCGCGGTGGTCGGCTGGTACCAGATGAGGGATTCTCCCGTGCCCAGGGTGGACAGCGCGAGTGAGGCGTTGCCGGCCTCCTCAATGGTGCCGTTGGTGAGGATTTCCGGGTTGCCCAGGACGACTGTCCCGCCGACGGCGGCATACGAGGCGCCCATCCCGCCCTCGGCGGCAGGGGAACGGAAGCATTCGACGGGAGCCGAGTACAGCTGACCGCCGCCGGTGATCTCCCCGGCGGTCCGGGCCTCCTCCTCGTCGCAGCCGGCGCGCACCGTTCCGCGCGCGTCCTCGGCGGGTCCTGCGGGCAGGATCTCCGGGGCCAGCACTTCCAGCTGGGGCTCGGAGGGGGCGGCGAGGATTCTGCTGGGGAACGAGCGGTTCAGTGACGACAGCTGTTCCTCATTGAGCCACCCGTTGGGGTCGGCAAAGAAAAGGGTGGCGCCGCCGAGGCGTGCCCGGGCAGCTTCCACCTCGGCCAGGGTGCGCGCGTGGACCACTTCCACCCCCTGCTCGCCGAGGACCTCGGCCACGGCGCGGGCGCCCGTCGGCGTCGCATTGCCCGGCGAGAGCGGAGTGGTATCGGCGTCGGTGCGGGTGAGCAGCCCGAGCACCACGACGGCGGCGATGACGAGGGCCAGCAGCAGCCCCGGCAGCGCCCGCCGCAGCCGCCGGCGGCCGGTCGAGGCGACGCTCCCGCCGTCTCCGGTGATCCCGCGGGCCGCCACGGCCTGAGCGGCGGACGTGCCCGCTGGTGGCGGGCCGGCAGCCGTTGGGTCTGCGGGCAGGGCGGACGGCGGCGGCGTCGAGGCCCGCCGGGGAGCGGTGTGCCGGCTCACCGGGCGGCCCCGCGGACGCCCTCGCCCGCCGGGACGCCTCCACCCGCCGGAACACCAGCAGCCAGGGCCGCGTCGAGCGCTTCGGCCCGCGCCGCGTCGGCCTCGTCGGCCTCCGAGGCGGCACCCCGGCCGTACTGGACCTCATTGAACCTCTCGGCCAGCCAGCGGATCTCCCCGGCGGAGCCCGGGAAGGCCGGTGCGAGGCCGGCGGCCGCCTCGGTGGCGGTGCGGCTGAGCCGCTCCTGGAGGAGTCCGCGTTCCTCGGCATCCCGGACGACCGCGCGCAGGCGTTCGGCCAGGGCCTCACTCCACCGGCCCGCTCCGGCGGCGGCCGCCGCCCGGCGGCGGTGCTCCGCGGCCGGAAGGGCGGCTCCGGTCGAGAACACCGCCCGCTGGGTGCGGTCCGCCCGGGCGTTGAGGCGGGGCCGGATCAGCAGGACGGCCACGACGATGATGAGTACGGCTCCTGCGGCCAGCAGGAGCGTGCCCGGTCCAGCCCCCACCGACCGGATGCCCGACAGTGCCTCCAGAATCCAGTCGAGGGCGGCCTGGACCGCGCGTTCAAGCAGGGAGGGCTGGGCTTCCTGATAGGCCGGTTTGGCCAGCTCGTCCTGAAGCAGCTCCCGGGCCTCGTCGGGGTCGACCGGCGTTTCCCCCATCACCGGAGGAACGCCCGGGGGCGGGGCGCCGGGGCGGAGAAAGTCACCGGAGGCCCTCCAGCGGTCCCGGCCGGTACCCGGGGCCGCCCTGGCCAGCGGCCCGTTCGGTCTCGGCGAGGAGAACCACGTCGAAGCCTTCCCTGCGGATACGCAGGTCGATGTACAGCAGGGAGGTCACGCCGGACTGGAAGGCGTAGCCGATGGCGGCGAAGAAGGCGGAGATGACCTGGGTCAGGAAGAGCACCGGGAGGGAATCGAGCGCATCCGCCGACCCGGCCGCCGGGGCGTCGGAGAAACTGAACAGCGCGGTCACGATAAAGCTGATGGGTGCGGCCACCACCGAGGTGATGATCGAGACCATGAGGCTCGTCAGCAGGACGATGCCGAAGGTCCGCCACCAGTTGCGCCCCGTCAGCACCCAGGACCGGCGCGCCGATGCCATCGGTCCGGTCCCTTCGAGCATGAGGGCCGCCGGTGCGAGGACCAGTTTGATGCTGAACCAGGTGAGGACCGCGAAGACGGCGAAGATCAGCGGGATGATGATGAACAGTGAGGCGTCCTCAAGCGCCGCGGCCAGCCCGATGGCGATCAGCACGAACAGGCCGAGGCCCACGACCACCGCGAGGGTGAGCATCAGCCCCAGCCCCAGCAGGGGGAGGATGCGGCGGGCCGAGAGCTTCCACAGCTGGGCGAAGCCGGTCTTCTGGTTCAGCACCGCACGGGCCACCGGAATCACAAGAACACCCTGGAGGATGAGCAGCGCCCCGCCCGAGATGATGGTCACCACCGAGGCGAAGGAGACCACCGAGGCCACGGTGCCGCCCAGCTGGTCGGGGGAGACGGTGCCCATCGCCAGCTGGTCGAGGCTGCTGAGCACCCCGGCCGACATCAGGACGGTCACCAGAGCCACGATGGTCTGGAAGAGGATGGCCGTACCGAAGGTGGCCAGCGGGTTCCGGCGGCAGGCCTGGAAGGCGCCGTCGAGGATCTCGCCGAGGCCCAGCGGGCGCAGCGGAATCACCCCCGGTTTGGGGGGAGCGGCGTAGGCCAGCGGCGGGAGGGAACCCCAGCCCTGAGGAGCCTGCGGGTTGGGGGCGGCCGCGTCCGGCCCGTACCCGCCGCCCCAGCTCTGGCCCCAGCTGTTCTGGCCGGAGCCCCCGGGGCCGGGTCCGGCAACCCCCGGGTCCTGCTGGCCCGGCGGGCGGAACGGTTGGTCCGGCGCCGCGCCGGAGGGCGGAGGGTAGCCCGGGTACTGCTCGGGCGCCGGCCCCGTGGGAGGGTGCCAGGCGGGGTCCCGGCGGGACCCGTCGGATGGATCGTTGCTCATGCTGTCCTTCTCGAAGCGGGCGCCGGTACGGCCTGTTCACGTTGAACTATAATCACCGGTGCCTTCCGAGGGCAGTAGGCGGACACACTGGTGTTTCCGGGGGCCCGGCGGAGCGCGAAACGTCCCGCCGCACCTCCACAGCACCTCCCGCCGATGCCGCGCGATCTGCTGCGGCACGCGGAGGAAGTGCCCAATGGGACATTGGAGACCGGATGGGAGACTATTGAGGCATGAAGGCACGCATCCTGGTGATTGACGACGACGAAGCCCTTTCCGAGATGATCGGCATTGTGCTGCGCAACGACGGGTTCGACCCGGTGTTCTGCGCAGACGGCGCCGCGGCGCTCGGGGTGTTCCGGTCGGCCCAGCCGGACCTCGTGCTGCTTGACCTCATGCTGCCGGGCCTCGACGGCATCGAGGTGTGCCGGCAGATCCGGGCCGAATCCGATGTCCCCATCGTGATGCTGACAGCCAAGTCCGACACCTCCGACGTCGTACGCGGCCTCGAATCCGGCGCCGATGACTACGTGCCCAAGCCCTTCAAGCCGGCCGAACTGGTAGCGCGCGTGCGCGCCAGGCTGCGGCCGGGAGACACGCGGGCGCCGGAGACGCTGAGGATCGGCGAGGTCTCCATCGACGTGGCCGGACACTCGGTGACCCGCGGCAATGAGAAGGTCTCGCTGACCCCGCTCGAATTTGACCTGCTCGTGGCCCTGGCGCGCAAGCCGTGGCAGGTCTTCACCCGAGAACTGCTCCTTGAGCAGGTCTGGGGCTACCGCCACGCCGCTGACACCCGGCTGGTCAACGTCCATGTGCAGCGGCTGCGCTCGAAGATCGAACGCGACCCCGAGGCACCCGAGATTATCCTGACGGTCCGCGGCGTCGGATATAAGGCAGGTCAAGGCTGAGGTGAACACCCGGGCAGCCCGAGCCGTCGAATCGGCGATCCAGGGCGCCGGACGGGGGCTGCGGCAGGCCCGCCGGGCGGCGTCCTTTATCGCCGGCCGCTGGCGCCGTTCCCTGCAGTTCCGCACGGTCGTCGCGACGCTGCTGCTGACCTCCCTCGCCCTCGTGGCGGTGGGGGGCTTCCTATCCAACCAGATCGCCAACGGCCTGTACAAGGAGCGGTTCGGGCAGTTCCAGAGCGAGGCGAGCAACGGCCTGCGCGACATCAAGGAAATCTTTCGGGACACCACGGCCGCCGACCGTGACTCAACGGACCGGCTGGCCCGTGACACCCTCGACCGGCTCGGGGCCCCCGGCGCCGACGCCCCACGGCAGTGGCTGCTCAGCCCGCTGCCCGGCCAGCAGGGCTACTGGGTTCCGGCTCTGGCCAGCCACAAGGCGATGACGGAGTCGGCCCTCATCCCGCCCGAGCTCAGCGCCGCCGTCGCGGAGGGCGAGGACCAGTACTGGGCCCCGATCACGATTCCGCGCTCCGAAGCGACCGGCGGCCTGCAGGCGCCGGGGGTCGCCTTCGCCACCAAGGTCACCCTGCCTCCGGACAGCACCACCTACGCCGTCTACATCATCTACGACCTCTCCTCGATGCAGCTGACCCTCGACTACATCCACCGCGTGCTGTGGCTCGCCGGAACGGTGCTGCTGGGGATCATCGGGGCGATCGCCTGGTTCGTGACGCGCAGCGTCGTCCGGCCCGTCAGCCATGCCGCCCTCGTCTCGGAGAAGCTGGCCGCCGGCGAGCTGCAGGAGCGGATGGAGGTCCGCGGCGAGGACGAGGTGGCCCGGCTCGGGGCGTCCTTCAACCACATGGCCACAAGCCTCCAGGACCAGATCACCCAGCTGGCGCAGCTGTCGCAGATGCAGCAGCGGTTCGTCTCCGACGTCTCCCACGAGCTGCGGACCCCGCTGACGACGGTCCGTATGGCCGCCGAGGTGCTTCACGACGCACGGACAGACTTCGACCCCGTGAACAAGCGCTCCGCGGAGATCCTCTACGACCAGGTGGAACGGTTCCAGTCGCTGCTGGCGGACCTTCTCGAAATCTCCCGCTTCGACGCCGGCGCGGCGGTGCTCGAGTCCGAGCCCACCGACCTCTTCCAGGTGGTGAAGCACGTCGTCGACGGGGCCCAGCCGCTGGCCGACAACTTCGGCTCGGACCTGCGCATCGTCTCGTCCGAGAGCAGCTGCATCGTCGACGCCGACCCCCGGCGGATCGGGCGGATCCTGCGCAACCTGGTGGTCAATGCGCTCGAGCACGGCAAGGGAAAACCCGTCCACATCTATATCGCCTCAAACCCCGACGCAGTCGCGGTCGCGGTGCGCGACTACGGCATCGGCATGACCGAGGATGAGGCCTCAAGGGTCTTCGACCGCTTCTGGCGCGCGGATCCCGCCCGCGCCCGCACCACGGGCGGAAGCGGGCTGGGGCTGTCCATCGCCGTCGAGGACGCACGCCTGCACTCGGCCTGGCTCCAGGCCTGGGGCGAGGCGGGGAACGGATCCTGCTTCCGGCTCACCCTGCCCAAGCAGCGCGGCGGGGATCTGTTGGTCTCCCCGCTGCCCCTGCCGCCGCGGGGCCGGCTGCCGCTGCCGCTCGCCGCAGGGTCCTCGGGCCCCGCGCCCGCCGACCCGGCGCCCGCCGATGCGCCGTCCGCCGCCGGCCCTTCGGGCGCTGTGCCCGCCGACGTCCCGCCCGCGGCCGGGGGCGGCACCCCCGACCCGCAGCTGAAGGAGAAAAGTGAAATCCAGTAGGCTCGCCGGAACGTGGGGCTCCTTCATCGCCGCGGTCGTTGCCCTGCTCCTGATCCTGTCCGGCTGCTCCTCCATTCCCCGGAGCGGTCCGGTGGCGACCATTCCCGCACCGGCGGTCGATGAGGACACCGTGTCCCAGGTATTCTCGCCCGAAGGCCCGCAGCCGGGTGCGCCTCCCGAGGTGCTGCTCCAGGAGTTCATCACGGCGGGCACCGGGGCGGCCGACGGGTACAAGGTGGCCCGGGAATTCCTGACCCCGGAGCTGGCGAGGACGTGGCAGCCCGAGGAACGGATCGTGATCTTCCGGGCGGACCCGAGGATCATCCAGCGGGAGGCCGAGGGCGCGCTGCAGGTGCAGCTCGAAATCACCGGGATCATCGATGCCAGGGGCATCCGCACCGACCCTCCGGTCCCGACCACCGAAAGCATCCGCGCCGAAATGGTGAAGATCAACGGGCAGTGGCGCATCAGTGAAATCCCCAACGGGATCATGGTCACCGAAAGCAATGCCTCCCTGCTGGCCACCGCGCACCACCTCTACTTCTACAGCAGTGGATACCGGTACTGGGTGCCCGATGTCCGCTGGTTCGTCCGCCGCCCCGGCATCGCCGCCCGCGTGGTGCAGGCCCTGCTCGCCGGCCCCGCTCCCTACCTCCAGGGTGCAGTCACGAGCGCCTTCCCCGAGGGGGTCACCCTCGCACAGGAATCGGTGCCGATCGCCTCCGGGGTGGCCTCCGTCGAACTGTCGGCCGATGTCCTCCAGGACGCAACGGACCTCCGCCTCCAGCAGATGGAGCAGCAGCTGCGGGTGAATCTCACCACGCTCAACGACGTCACCTCGGTGGAGAT
The DNA here is from genome assembly GCF_009828605.1 of Arthrobacter zhaoguopingii. Lineage (NCBI taxonomy): Bacteria > Bacillati > Actinomycetota > Actinomycetes > Micrococcales > Micrococcaceae > Arthrobacter > Arthrobacter zhaoguopingii. Next base: position 152,871 of record NZ_WIAE01000006.1, read on the forward strand.
GAGCGCAGGCCAGCCGATCGACCTAGGCAGCCCCGACCCGGCCCTCGTGATCCCCGATTTCAACCCCCCGGTGGGCAATGAGCAGGTGGTCATCGCGGACAACGAAGTGCGCATCGTCAAGAACCTCAGTGTGCTCCCGGTCGAGGGTCTGCCCTCGGTGGCCGCCTACAACCCCAAGGACCCCGCTCGGTCCCTCGAGGGGAGCAATTTCGCGTTCCTCAACGGCCGGTCCACGGCGCTGCTGGCCACCGCCCCGGGCAGCGAGGTCCGCACCGCCGTCGAGGGCACCGGCCTCACCGCCCCCAGCTTCGACACCAGCAACTGGGTGTGGACCGCACGCAGCGTCGAGGGGGGCCCGAGCGGCCGCGGCACCGAGGTGGTTGCGGTGCCTCCGGGCGGGATGACGCGCAACGCCGTCGTCGTCTCCGCGTCGTGGCTCGCCGACCGGACGGTCAGGGAGCTCCGGATCTCCCGGGACGGCGCCCGCGCCCTGCTCGTCGTCGACGAGGCTGGGACCTCCGAGGTGCTGCTCGCCGGCATCACGCGCAGCGCCCAGGGCATCCCGCAGAGCCTGGGGGACCCCATCGCCCTCAACGCGGGCGCGAACATCGGCACCGCCAAGTGGGCGGGGGAGAGCACCATCGTCGCCTCCCCGGTCTCGGCGACGGCGGAGGTGACGCCCCTGATCGTCCAGCTCAGCGGGGAGACCGAGGCCCTCAAGCCGCACAAGGGCGTGCTGAACATCAGCGCCGGAAGCGATCCGCAGGAGGACTTCTACATCCAGACCGCCGAGGCCCTCTTCGCTCGAGTGGGACAGAGCTGGATCCGAAGCGTCGAAGGGGTGCGGGACCCGGCCTTCCCCGGGTGATGCCGGGACGGCCGCACCCGCCGTTGCGGGCCGGACCGCGCGCCGCCGGGCGGGGCGGGCGGCGCCGCCGGGCGGGGCGGGCGGCGCCGCCCGCCCGGCTGGATGCTCCGCGCCCGCCCGGTCTTATCCACATCGCACCCAGGGCGCCCCGGGATCCCCAGCCTCCGCGGCATCCTGAAGGCATGGCCCACTCGGTCCGCGCACTCCCGGACGCCGGCGGGGCGCCCGGCGGCAGGAACGGAGGAGTCCCGGCCGCGGCCGGCCGTGCCCTTCGGGGTTTCCGGGCACTGATCCTGCCGACCTCCTGCGTGGGGTGCGGCCGCCGAGACACCTCCCTGTGCCGGCCATGCCGCCGGGCTTTCCGGCGCGCCACGGTGCGTCCCTTCCGCGCCGAGGCCGGCGCCGGTTCCCTCCCGCTGCGCGATCCCGCCACACCGGAAACCCGCACCGGTGCTCCCCCGGGCGCGGGCGACGTCGGAGGCGGGTTTGAGCCCCTGCCGGTGGTCGCCGCGGGAAGCTACGGGGGAGTGGTGGCCCGGGCCCTGCTGGCGTTCAAGAACGCCGGCCACACCGACCTGGCCCGCCCCCTCGCGGCGGCCCTCGGCGGCGCCCTGCTCGCCGCCCGTGCGGGCCTGCCGGCAGGTCCCTGCCTGCTGGTGCCCGTCCCCACCCGCGGCCGGTCCCTGCGCCGGCGCGGCTACGACCCGTTGGGCCTGCTGCTGGACGGGCTCCGCCGGCGCGGGGAGCTCCCTGCCGGGTCCCGCCTTGCACGGCCCGTTGGGCACCGGCATCCGGGGATGCGTGCGGGCGGCCGGTCCGCCGGTATCCCCTGGTTTGCAGCGGCGCGGCGGGGTGGGCAGAAGGGGCTGGGGCGGCGCGGCCGGCAGGAAAACGTCGCCGGTTCGATGCGGGTCCGGCGGCGGTACCGCGGCCGGCTCCAGGGGGTGCAGTGCCTCGTCGTGGACGACGTCCTGACCACCGGAGCGACCCTCGCGGAGGCCGTCCGGGCGCTGCGGGCCGAGGGCGCCGCGGTGGCCGGCGCCGTCGTCCTGGCGGCCACGCCGCCGCCCTCCGGCACCGAGTTGGCTTACAGCGAATTCCGGAGAAATCGGCGCGGGGAGGGATGAATTACGGGGTGCCGTGATCTACCGTGAGGTATGGGTGTTAGAAAGCAGACAAGCACCCATCGGCAGCGGCCCGGGGCAGCCTGACCGGCCGCTGTTGTGTCACCTAAGCGATTTGGAGGGCACCATGGAATTTGTGATTAACGGCCGGAACCTTGCAGTATCGGACCGGTTCCGCGAGTACGCCGCAGAGAAGATCGACAAGATCGAACAGCTCGGCGATAAGGTCCAGCGGGTGGATGCCAAGATCACCAAGGAAACAAGTGCCAGGGACGCCGACACGGCCCTCACCGTCGAACTGACGGTGGTGGCTCGCGGGCCGGTCATCCGGGCCGAGGCCTCGGCAGCGGACAAGTTCGCCGCTTTCGACCTCGCCTACAACAAGCTCCTCGAACGCCTCCGCCGGGCGCGGGACCGCCGCAAGGTCCACCACGGACGGCACACCCCCGTCGCGGTCGGCGCTGCCACCGCCGGGCTCGAACCGGTCAGCACCTCCCAGCCGATCTACGCCGCTCTCGCTGACGATTCCTCCAACGGAACGACGGCGCCAGCAGCCTCGACCGACCCCTACGAGTCGCCCGACGACGTTCCCGCAGGGGACTCACCGGTCCTCATCCGGCGGAAGGTCTTCTCCGGAGAGCCGATCACCCTCGACGACGCCGTCGACAACATGGAACTGGTCGGCCACGACTTCTACCTCTTCGTCGACTCGGCCACCGGTGCCCCCTCTGTCGTCTACCGGCGCCAGGGCTGGACCTACGGCGTCATCACCCTCGATTCGAAGTGCGCCGAAGGGACGCAGGACCCCCAGGAGGAGCTCCTGGCGTACCGGGCGAAGGAAGCCGCTGCAACCCAGTGACACCCCGTCCCACTTCCGGGCCCCGGACCCGCGCCGATGAGGGCGCGTCCGGGGCCCCGTCGTCGGCCCGCCCCCTGCCCCCGGCAGGGCCATGACCGTTCGACTCACCCTTTCCCAGGCCCGCAGGGCGGCCCTGCGGGCCCAGGGACTCGCCAAGACCCGGCCCACGGCCCCGCCCACCGCGCGGTCCGTGGGCCGGATCCTCGATCAGCTCCAGCTGCTCCAGATCGATTCGGTCAACGTCCTGGTGCGCTCCCACTACCTTCCCGTCTTCTCGCGGCTGGGGGCTTACGACCCCGCGGTGCTCGACAGGTTCGCCGGCAGGCATCCGCGCCGGTTGACCGAGTACTGGGCGCACGAGGCCAGCTTCATCGACCCTGCCCTGTTCCCGCACCTGCGCCCCTGGCAGCGGCGCACCTGGAGCGGAGCATCGGGGATGGATCCGGTGCTCCGCTCATCCCTCGAGGAACGGATCCTCACGCTCCTTGCCTCCAGCCGGGCGCTGACCGCCGGACAGGTGCAGGAACGCCTCGGCCACTCGGAGCAGCGCAGCACCGACAACTGGGGATGGAACTGGAGCGCCGTCAAGCGGGTCCTCGAGGACCTCTTCGCCCGCGGGGAAATCAGCTCGGCCGGCCGGACCTCCTCCTTCGAACGCCGGTACGCCCCCTCGGCCCGGGTGCTGCCCACCTCCGACCTCGCAGCCCAGGAGGCCGACCCGCGCGAGGCCATCCTCGTCCTGACCGAACGCGCCGCCGCCGCGCTGGGCATCGGAACGGTGCGCAGTTTCGCCGACTACTTCCGCACCCCCGTCCGCGACACCGCGGAGGCGGTGCGGATCCTCGAGGCGAGAGGGGTCCTCACCGGAGCCCAGGTGGGCTCCTGGGCCCGGCCGGCCTACCTCCACCGCGACGCCACAATCCCGCGCCGCGCCGCCGGGCGGGCGCTGCTGAGCCCCTTCGATTCCCTCGTCTTTGACCGCCCGCGGCTCGAGGAACTCTTTGGCTTCCACTACCGGCTGGAAATTTACACTCCGGCGGCAGCACGCCGTTACGGGTACTACGTCCTGCCCTTCCTGCTCGGAGAGACGATGGCGGCCCGGGTGGACCTCAAGGCCGACCGGACAACCGGGCGCCTGCTGGTGCGCGGAAGCTATGCCGAACCGGGCGCGCCCGCGGGCACCGCCGACGAACTCGCAGCTGAACTGGGTACCATGGCCGGATGGCTCGGCCTGCAGCAGGTCGTTGTCGAACCCGTGGGAGACCTCGCGGCGCCGCTTTCCGCGGCGCTGGGGCGGCGTTGAGCCGTTCGGGAACTAAAGCGGGAGACCAGGCGTCTTCCCGTAGACTGATCACGCCATCTTTCGGCAGCCTTAGATTGGGAGCAGATACCAGTGCCATCACTTCTTGAACGAGTTCTCCGCACCGGCGATAAGAAGACACTGAAGAAACTCCGGAACTACGCCGATGCGATCAACATCATCGAGGACGACTTCCGTGCAATGTCCGACGCTGAGCTGCGTGGGGAGACCGACAAGCTGAAAAAGCGCCACGCGGACGGCGAGAGCCTTGACGACCTCCTGCCCGAGGCCTTCGCCGCGGTGAGGGAGGCCTCCCGCCGCACCCTGGGCCTGCGCCACTTCGACGTCCAGCTTATGGGCGGGGCCGCGCTGCACCTCGGCAATATCGCCGAGATGAAGACCGGCGAGGGCAAGACCCTCGTGGCAACGGCCCCCGCCTACCTCAACGCCCTCAGCGGCAAGGGCGTCCACATCGTCACGGTCAACGACTACCTCGCCGAATACCAGTCGGACCTCATGGGCCGCGTGTTCAGGTTCCTGGGCATGACCAGCGGGTGCATCCTGTCCAAGCAGGACCCTGCGACGCGCCGCGAACAGTACGCCGCGGACATCACCTATGGTACGAACAACGAATTCGGCTTCGACTACCTGCGCGACAATATGGCCTGGAGCGCCTCGGAGCTCGTCCAGCGCGGGCACAACTTCGCCATCGTCGACGAGGTCGACTCCATCCTCATCGACGAGGCCCGGACCCCGCTGATCATCTCCGGCCAGGCCTCCGGCGACGTCAACCGCTGGTACAACGAGTTCGCGAAGGTCGTGAAGAAGCTCTCCGTCGACAGCGACTACGAGGTCGACGAGAAGAAGCGCACCGTCGGCGTGCTCGAGTCCGGCATCGAGAAGGTCGAGGACTACCTCGGTATCTCCAACCTCTACGAATCCGCGAACACCCCGCTGATCGGCTTCCTCAACAACGCCATCAAGGCCAAGGAACTGTTCAAGCGCGACAAGGACTATGTCGTGCTCAACGGCGAGGTCATGATCGTCGACGAGCACACCGGACGCATCCTCGCCGGCCGCCGGTACAACGAAGGCATGCACCAGGCGATCGAGGCCAAGGAGGGCGTCGAGATCAAGGCGGAGAACCAGACGCTGGCCACCGTCACGCTGCAGAACTACTTCCGGCTCTACGAGAAGCTCTCCGGTATGACCGGCACCGCCGAGACCGAGGCCGCGGAGTTCATGTCGACCTACAAGCTCGGCGTGGTGCCCATCCCCACCAACAAGGAAATGGCCCGCAAGGACCTCGCCGACCTGATCTACAAGAACGAGGTGGCGAAGTTCGACGCCGTCGTGAAGGACATCGTCGAACGCCACGAGACCGGCCAGCCGGTCCTGGTCGGCACCACCAGCGTCGAAAAGAGCGAGTACCTCTCCAAGCAGCTGGCCAAGGCCGGGGTCCGCCACGAGGTCCTCAACGCCAAGAACCACGCGCGCGAAGCCGCCATTGTCGCCCAGGCCGGACGCAAGGGCGCCGTCACGGTGGCCACCAACATGGCAGGCCGCGGAACCGACATCATGCTCGGCGGCAACGCCGAGTTCAACGCCGTCGCCGAACTCGAGAAGCGCGGACTCGACCCGGCGAAGAACCCCGAGGAGTACGAGGCCCAGTGGCCCGCGGCCCTCGAGGCCGCCAAGAAGGCCGTGGAGGCCGAGCAGGACGAGGTCCGCGAACTCGGCGGACTGTACGTGCTGGGCACCGAGCGCCACGAATCGCGCCGCATCGACAACCAGCTGCGCGGCCGCTCCGGCCGCCAGGGCGACCCGGGCCGCTCGCGGTTCTACCTCTCGCTGACCGACGACCTCATGCGCCTGTTCAACTCCGGCGGCGCAGAGCGGATCATGAACAGCTCGAGCATGCCCGACGATGTCGCCCTCGAGTCGCGGCTCGTCTCCAAGGCCATCGAGAACGCCCAGGGCCAGGTCGAGGGGCGCAACGCCGAACAGCGCAAGAACGTCCTGAAGTACGACGACGTCCTGAACCGCCAGCGCGAGGCCATCTACGGCGACCGCCGGCGCATCCTCGAAGGCGGCGACCTGAAGGAAAAGGTCGGCTACTTCCTCGAGGACGTGGTGACGGCCATGGTCGACGAGGCCACCGCCCAGGGCCACGGCGACGACTGGGACTACGAGCTGCTCTGGACCAACCTCAAGACGCTGTACCCGATCACCCTCACCATCGACGAGGTCATCGAGGAAGCCGGCGGGAAGTCGAAGATCACCCGCGACTTCCTCCACTCGGAGATCCTTTCCGACGCCAAGCTCGCCTACCAGGCGCGAGAGGATGCCCTCGGCGAGCAGACCATGCGCGAACTCGAGCGCCGAGTGGTCCTGTCGGTGATCGGCCGGAAGTGGCAGGAGCACCTCTACGAGATGGACTACCTCAAGGAGGGCATCGGGCTGCGGGCCATGGCCCAGCGCGACCCCCTCGTGGAGTACCAGCGTGAGGGCTTCATCCTCTTCCAGGCCATGATGGAGGCCATCCGCGAGGAGACCATCGGCTACCTGTTCAACCTCGAGGTGGAGGTCGCCGCCCCCGCGGCGCCGGCGTCGAACGGCCTGGGCGTCCAGGACGGCCGCGGACTCGTCCAGGTTCCCTCGATCCGGGCGGCGGGCCTTGAGGCACCGCAGCGCCCGGCCAGCCTGAACTTCTCCGCGCCCAACGCGCAGGGCGAGGTCGAGACGCACGTGGAGCGGCTCAAGACGGCCGTCGCCGAGACGAAGGCACGGGCCGAGCGGAACGGCTCCAAGCGGCCGAAGAAGTAGCCAGGAAGCAGCTCAGCCGATCTCCAGGGCGGTGACCTTCCAGTCGCCGCGGCGGTGTTCGACCCGCAGGGCGACGGCGCGGGCCCGCCTGCGGTCCAGGACGACCAGTGCGGCCTCGAAGGCGGTATCCGAGACGCGGCAGAGCCGCGCGCTGCGGACCGTCACGCAGCGGTAGGCCCGCCGGTCAAGCAGAGCGCCGCCCGGGCAGGAGCCGGTGGCTTCGGAGGCCGCAACCTTCTGCATGAGGCAGGCGCGCAGGTGCAGCTTCTCGTAGCTGGCCGGATCGAGCCATCGGGACATCTGAGAGGCGGGGCGGCTGCCCCCGAGGACCTCGACGGCTCCCTGTGCCACGGCCCGCGCGATGCCGCCGACGCGCTGCTCCGCGTCCGGCAGCAGTGCCTCCGGCGGCGGCTGCTCCGGTGGGTCCGTGCAGGACGGCAGGGCCCACGGCGCCGCGGCACGGGCCTGGTGTTGCTGGATGCGTTGCTGGGTCAGGGTGGCCATGATGGTCCTTTCACTGCGTGGGGATGGGTGGTTCTGCTGCCGGTTGGGACGCTCAGGGCGGGTCAGGAGCAGCCAGTGTCTGGCCCGGTGTCAGCAGGTCCGGATCCGGGCCGATTCTTGAGGCGTTCCTCGCGTACCAGCGCGGCCAGCTCGCCGCGATCTCGGCGTCCGAGGCGAGGGGACCGAGCCGTGCCGCGGCAATCGACCACAGCGAGTCACCCCTGCGGACAACCACCCCGGCGCGATCCCCAACAGCGGGGTCTCCGTCCAGTGCGGAGCCCTGCTGACGCGGCGCCCGGGCCAGCAGGCCCGGATCACAGGGGAGCGGCAGCGGTTTCCAGTCCGGGCTGACCGGCGGCTCCCGGCCTGAGGGGCCGGACTGGCCGGACTGAGCGTCCTCGCCGCGGTCGGCTGGAACTGTCAGGGCCGCGACCGCGGCCAGCGATCCCGGAGGCGCCGCGAGCGCCGGCGCCGCGACCGCTGGCCCAGCGACGGCGGGTCCCGGGACCGCGGATGTTATCAGGGCCCCAGACGGCGCCGAGGCTGCGCACGGCGCGGCCAGGAGATTCGCCCCGAGCAGCACGGCGGCCAGTCGGCGCATGAAGCCCGGCGTGAGGGCCGCCATCGTGCGGGCGGTGGCGGCGCGGCCCCTGCGTTCGAGGAACTCCGCGCTGAACGCGAGCGCCAGGGCGCCGGTCCACCAGAGCAGGACGCCCAGGCCGGCGACGGCTACCGCAGCACCGATACCGGCCTCGGGAGCCCGCAAGCCACCGGAGGTAAGCTCCAGCCCCGAGAGGACGAGGACCGCCCCGAGGCCGAGGAGGACCGCCGGGTAGAGAACCGCCGAATGCCTTTCCATGGTGCGCTCCCTCGCATTTGCATCCATTTGAACGCGTTTGATGGAGTTTGTATACGTTTTCGGCTACTCGAATTCGTTGACCCCCTCCACCCGCCTGCCTACCGTTGGACCATGCGGTGGGAAGCCCTGTTCGGTGATCTCGAGGCCCAGCTGGCGGCTGCGCGGGCGGCGTCGGACGAAGCGGCGGCGGCAGACCTTCTCATGATGGAGCAGGCACGGGTGGCCTTTGCGGACCGGCTGGCCGGCTCCGTCGCGCAGGGGCTGAAGGTCCGGACCGGGAATGGGCAGGGATTTTCCGGCAGGCTGGCCTACGTCGGCGCCGAGTGGCTCGTGCTCGCGGAGGGGCAGCGGTCCGTCCTGGTGCCCTTCGCCGCGATCCTGAGCATCGAAGGCCTTGGGCGTGCCGTTGCCCCGCGCCCGGCGGGGGTCCACGCCCGCCTGGGCCTCGCCTCGGCCTACCGTGCGCTGGCCCGCGACCGGGCGCAGGTCAGCGTCTATGCAGGGTCACCGGCAACGGTTTCCGAGGGCACGCTGGATCGGGTCGGAGCCGACTTCCTCGAGGTGGCCCTGGTTCCCCCGGGTGAGCACCGCAGGGCGGCCAATGTTCGGGCTGTGGTGGCTTTGCCCTTCGCCGCGGTGGCCGCGGTGGCCTCCCACCCCTGACACCGTGGACGCTCAGGCCTTGTTGACCGGGTCGGCGCTTCCGCGCAGGGAGGCTGCTGACCTGCGATAGGCATCGGCGATGTAGTCCTCGAGGACCCGTGCCTCAACGCGCCACTGACCGCGTCCGCCCACCTGAATGGCAGGAAGCTCCCCGGACCGAACCAGGGCGTAGGTCTGGGAGGAGCTGATATTGAGCACCTCCGCAACGTCGGCGAGGGTCAGGAACCGCTTCTCAGCCACACGAGCACCTCTTCCTCAGCCGTGGCCTTGCCTCCACGAACGCTTTCGTTCCAACCCTGGGCACCCGGCTGGACGTGCCTCAATTCTGTCACTCCCCGGCCCCGGAGGTGCCGGTTGTCCACAGATTCGGGCGCGCCGGAAACCTTCTGTTTATTTTGTGAGCCGCCTGCACAACAATGGCAGGAGCGCCGGTGCCCATCCGCCGGTGCCGAAGAGTGCTCCGAAGCGTGCGGAGGAAGCTCCATGAGCGGTAACGCCAGCCGGACGGACCGGAACCCCACCGCGCCTCGGATCGGCAGGCCGTCCTGGCGGGATCCGCGGCTCATCATCGGTCTCCTGCTCGTGCTGGCCTCCACCGCAGGGGTCACGGCCCTGGTCGGCAGCCTCGACCGGACCACCGATGTCCTTGCCGCCCGTACCGAACTGCCCGTCGGCGCCCGCCTTGAGTCCGGTGACCTCACCACCGTCGCCGTCCGGCTGGGCGGCTCGGAGGAGAAGTACCTTCGGGCCACCTCCGGCCTTCCGAAGAACGCGGTGGTGACCCGGCTCGTCCGCCCGGGCGAACTGGTTCCCGCCGCTGCCGTCGGCCGACCGGACGAGCTGGACCGGAAACCGGTCGGGCTTCCCATCGAGGATCCCCTCCCAGCGGGCACGGAACCCGGGGTGCGGGTTGATGTCTGGGTCGCCCTGCCCGAGGCCGGCACCGGGCAGGGCACCCGGTTCGAGCAGCCCCGGCTCCTGCTTGAGGGCGCCGAGGTCTCCGAAATAGCGGTCAGCGAATCGGCCCTGGGAACGGACTCCCCGTCCCGGGTCTACGTACTGGTGGCCGACGAGACAATGCCGGCCCTGCTGAACGCCCTGTCGAACGGTGCGAAGATCGCCGTGGTGCTGAACCCGCGGGGTGGTCCGTGAGCGGCCCGGTCATCCCCGTCGTCACCGTCGGACCGGCAGCGGGGGAGTACGTTCCTGGCCTGGAGAAGCTCCACGGTCCGGTGACCGTGGTGCGCCGCTGTGAGGGGGTGCCCGAACTGCTGGCAGCCGGCCAGGCCGGACTGGCCCGCGCGGCCATTCTCTCACCCGGAACCGGAGAGCTGACGGTGTCACTCCTGGAGCGGCTGCGCGACACCGGGATCGCCGTCGTGGTGCTCGCAGGAGAGGACGAACCGGCCGCCGGGGACGGGGCACCCGGGGTGCTCCGGGCCCCTCCCGGCATCGCGCCGGGCCCGCTGGCCGAACTCGTCGCGGCGGCCGTCGAAAGCCTGTCCGGGGCCGAGCGGAGTCCGGGCGCCCGGACGGGCACCAGCGCCTACGCCGACCCGGCCGCCGCCCTGCCGCCCCCCGGGAACGCCGCGCCGCCGCTCTCGGACGAGCCCGGCGGCGGCACCGTCACCGCGGTATGGGGGCCGACAGGGGCCCCGGGGCGCACCACCGTGGCGGTGAATATGGCGGCGGAACTGGCCGCGGCCGGGTCCACCGTCCTGCTGGTGGATGCCGACACCTACGGGGCCAGCGCGGCAGCGTTCCTGGGGCTGCTCGATGAGGCCGCCGGACTCGCCCAGGCCTGCCGGCTCGCCGACCAGGGGACGCTCGCCCCGGACGGGCTCCGCCGGGTGGCTTCAACCGTCGCCGTGGGCGGCGGCAGGCTGAGCGTCCTCACCGGCCTGACCCGGCCGGACCGGTGGCCCGAGCTGCGTCCCGCAGCCCTCGCCCGGGTCCTCGAGTGCGCCCGTGCGTGCGCCGCCGTGACCATCGTCGACTGCGGGTTCTGCCTCGAAGCGGACGAGGAGCTCAGCTTCGACACCGCCGCACCCCGCCGCAACGGGGCGGCACTGCGCTGCCTTGAGCTGGCCGACTCCGTTCTCGCGGTCGGTGCCGCCGACGCCGTCGGCGTCCCGCGCCTCGTGCGCTCGCTGGCCGTCCTCGCCGAGGCGGTGCCCTCGGCCGAACCGAGGGTGGTGCTCAACAAGGTCCGCGCCGGTTCCGTCGGGCGCTCGCCGGAGGACCAGCTGAGGGAAGCCTGGGAGCGGTTCGGGCCCGGCACGGCCATTTCGGCCTTCCTCCCTGCCGATTTTCCGGCCGCGGACGAGGCGCTGCTGGCGGGCTCGGTGCTCGCCGAAACCGCCCCGTCTTCGGCCCTGCGAAAAGCGATTGCGGGACTTGTCGATGTGACGGTTGAACAACGCCAACGCCGCCGTATTGGATGGAGCTCCAACGAAGTGAAGTTTTCGTGGATGCCCGTTAGGCTTCCAAGGTAAGGGGCCGCAAGGGAGCGGTCTTTCATCTCGTTACGGAGGCGTTTTTCATGTCGTCTGGATCCAGCGTCACGGATCAGTCCAGTTCAGACACGTCGCTTGAGGACTTCATTGAGCACTACTATGAACACCTCGCAGGGGAGGACGCCGAAGCCTACAGCGGGTCAGCGCTGCGTGACCGCGCGCTGACCCACCGCCGGATTGCCGAGGTGCGCGCCGCCGGAGAGCCGGTGGTCGATGTCTTCGACCAGGGCGAGGCGAGCGTCGTCGCCATTGTCACCGATGACATGCCCTTCCTTGTCGATTCGGTCACCGCGGAACTGGTCCGGCAGGGCTGCGCCATCCGCTTAGTGGTCCATCCCACCTTCGTGGCGGCACGCGAAGAAGCGTCCCACGCCCTGAACGGTCTCCAGCGCGTCCCCTCCAGCGCCGGCTCCTCGAGCGGAGACACGGCCGCGCTTCCCGATATCTCCCACCTGATCCCCGGGGCCTCCTCGATCGAATCGTGGATGTCCATCGAGATCAACCGGATTCCCGACGAGGAGGCACGCGGCAGGCTCATTGACGGCCTTCATCAGGTCCTGGCCGACGTGCGGGCCGCGGTGCACGACTGGCCCGCCATGCGCGCCCAGGTCCAGAGCATCGCCGATTCCCTGGATGGAGTCGCCGGCGGCTCCTCCATCCCGGACCTGCGCCAGGCGCAGGAACTGCTGAGGTGGCTCGACGACGGGAACTTCACCTTCCTCGGCTACAAGGAATACGACCTCGTCGTTGAGGACGGCCTCGACGCCCTCTGCGTCCGCCGCGGCAGCGGCCTCGGCCTGCTCCGCGACACCGACGCGGACCGGCGGATCCAGCACCTCACCTCGGCGGGCCGCGCCAAGGCCCGCGAGAAGCGGGCCCTGGTGATCACCAAGGCGAACTCACGCTCCACCGTGCACCGCGCGGCCTACCTCGACTACATCGGGGTCAAGAGCTTCGACGCGCAGGGCAACGTCAACGGGGAGCGGCGCTTCATCGGGCTCTTCGCGACCAGCGCCTACACGGGGTCGGTGCGGAACGTGCCGATCGTCCGGGACAAGGTCACCGAGATGCTCAGGCTCTGCGGATTCCCCTCCGACTCGCACTCCGGCAAGGACCTGCTCTCGATCGCCGAAACCTATCCGCGGGACGAGCTGTTCCAGATCGAGGTCCAGGACCTGGTCAACACGGCCATGGGCATCCTGCGCCTCCAGGAACGCCGCCGCACCCGGCTGTTCCTCCGCCCCGACATCTACGGGCGGTTCATGTCCGCGCTGGTGTACCTCCCCCGCGACCGGTACACCACCAGCGTCCGGCTCCGGATCGAGGAGGAGCTGCGCTCCACCTTCCAGGCCGACTCGATCGACTTCGAGGCCCGCGTCAGCGAATCGGCCCTCGCGAGGCTGTTCTTCCGTATCCGGCTCGCCCGCGGCGGGGAGGTCCAGCAGGTCGACAGCGCCGAGCTCGAGGAGCGGCTCGTCCGCGCCGCCCGGTCCTGGGGCGAAGGCATCGCCGAGGTTGCCCGGGACCGCTTCGACCAGGAGGAAGCCGAGCGCCTGTCCGGGCTCTGGGGAGAGGCCTTCCCGGCGGGGTACCGGGTGGACTACGAGGTTGAGGATGCCCTCGAGGACGTCAGCCGCTTTGAGGCCCTGGACGGCTCCACCGGCGCCCCCGGCATGCACGTCTATGTCCCGCAGCGCCCCGGCGCCGAGGAGGACGCGAGGCTCAAGCTCTACCTCATGGAGCCGAAGAGCCTCACCCAGATCCTGCCGTTCCTCCACAACCTCGGCCTCGAGGTACTGGACGAGAGGCCGTTCGAAATCGAACGCGCCGACGGCCAGCAGTACTTCCTGTACGACCTCGGCCTGAGGTACCCGGCCGGCATCAGCCCGCTTGAAACGGCCGACCTGCTCAAGGAGGCGTTCGCCGCCGCCGTCGTCGGTGCCAGCGAGTCGGACACCTTCGACCGCCTTGTGGTGCGCGAGCACTTCAGCTGGCGCCAGGTGCTGATCCTGCGCAGCTATGCCAAGTACATGCGCCAGATCGGCAACGCGAACTCGTACGGCTTCGTCGCCGATACGCTGCTGCGCAACGCCGGCGTGGCCCGGGCGCTCGTCGCCCTGTTCGAGGCACGGTTCGATCCCGACCTGACCTCCGACCGGGAGGCCGCGGCCGCAGCCGCCCGGGTCGACCTCGCCGCGGGACTCGAACGGGTCGTGACCCTCGACGCCGACCGCGTCCTGCGCTCCTACGCCAACCTCATCGACGCGACCCTGCGCACGAACTACTTCCAGAACAAACGGCACGTCAGCTTCAAGCTCGACACCCCCTCGATCGAGGGGGCGCCGTTCCCGCGGCCCAAGTTCGAGATCTGGGTGTACTCGCCCCAGGTCGAGGGTGTCCACCTGCGCTTCGGGGAAATCGCCCGCGGCGGGCTGCGCTGGTCGGACCGCCGCGAGGACTTCCGCACCGAGGTGCTGGGCCTGGTGAAGGCCCAGACCGTCAAGAACGCCGTCATCGTGCCCACCGGGGCCAAGGGCGGGTTCTTCCCCAAGCAGCTTCCCGACCCCACGGTGGACAGGGCGGCCTGGCTGGCGGAGGGAACGGAGAGCTACCGGACCTTCATCCGCGCGCTGCTGGACATCACCGACAACCTGGTCACCGTCGACGGCAGGGAAACGGTGGTCACCCCCGAGCGGGTGGTGCGCCATGACGGCGATGACTCCTACCTGGTCGTCGCGGCGGACAAGGGCACCGCGTCCTTCTCCGACATCGCCAATGGCCTGTCGGCGGAGTACGGCTTCTGGCTCGGCGACGCGTTCGCCTCGGGTGGCTCGGTGGGCTATGACCACAAGGCGATGGGCATCACCGCCCGCGGCGCGTGGGAGTCCGTCAAGCGGCACTTCAGCGAATTCGACCTCGATACGCAGACCCAGGACTTCACGGTCGTGGGCGTCGGCGACATGAGCGGGGATGTGTTCGGCAACGGCATGCTGCTGTCCGAACACATCAAGCTCGTGGCGGCCTTCGACCACCGGCACATCTTCCTCGATCCCAACCCGGATCCCGCGGCCTCCCACGCCGAGCGCCGGCGGCTGTTCGACCTGCCGCGCTCCAGCTGGGAGGACTACGACGCCTCCCTGCTCAGCGAAGGCGGGGGCATCTACCCGCGGCAGTCCAAGTCGATTCCGGTCTCGGACCAGATCCGGGCCGTCCTCGGCCTCGAGGACTCCGTGACCACCCTCAGCCCGCCCGAACTCCTGAAGGCCATCCTGAGCGCGCCGGTTGACCTGCTCTACAACGGCGGCATCGGCACCTACGTGAAGTCCTCGGCCGAAACCAACGCCGAGGTCGGGGACCGCGCCAACGACGCGATCCGGATCAACGGCAGCGACCTGCGGGTCAAGGTCGTCGGCGAGGGCGGGAACCTCGGCATGACCCAGCGCGGACGGATCGAGGCGGCGCTGACCGGCGTGGTGCTCAACACCGACGCGATCGACAACTCCGCCGGCGTCGACTGCTCCGACCACGAGGTCAACATCAAGATCTTCGTCGACCGGATGGTGAAGCTGGGCCGGATGACCCCGGAGGAACGCCCCGACTTCCTCCACTCCATGACCGATGAGGTCAGCAGACTTGTGCTGCGCGACAACATCGACCAGAACGTGCTGCTGCTCAACGACCGGCAGCGGATCATCGAGTGGAGCCCCAGCTTCGAGCGGCTGATGGACTGGCTTGAGGCCCACGCGGACCTGGACCGGGGCCTCGAGGCCCTGCCCACCACCAAGGCGCTGCGGGCCCGGCTCGAGACCGGGAAGGGCCTGACCTCCCCGGAGCTGTCGGTCCTGGCGGCCTACGCGAAGATCGAACTGGCCAAGGCGCTCACCCGCAGCGACCTGCCCGACGACCCCTACTTCTCCGGCACCCTGCGCCGGTACTTCCCGCACCAGCTGGTGGAGCGCTTCGGCGACCTGCTTGACACCCACCCGCTGCGCCGGGAGATCATCGCGACCACCATCGCCAATGACATGGTGAACATGGGCGGAATCACCTTCGCCTTCCGCGTCATGGAGGAGACCTCGGTTCCCGAAGCCGCTGTCGCGCGGGCCTTCGTCGCGCTGCGCGAGATCTACGAGCTCGACTCGATCGTCACCGCGCTCGAGGCACTGCCGGCAGACTTCCCGACCGAGCACTGGTGCGAGGTCCACCTGGACCTGCGGCGTCTGCTCGACCGGGCCGTCCGCTGGTTCGTGAACCACGTCGAAGCCGGCACGCCGGTGGAGGAAAGCATCGCGGCGTTCAAGCCACTCATGGACCCGCTGCGGTCCCGGCTCTCATCCTTCGTGCGCGGCGGCGACCTCGAGCGCGTCCGGAAGTGGACGGCGGTGGCGCAGGAGCGGGGGCTGCCCGAGTCCATCGTGACCACCTGGGCCGAACAGTTCGAATCCTTCGCCCTCCTCGACATCGCCTTCAGCACCCGGCGGGTCGACGAACCGGTTGAGGACATCGCCCGCGTGTACTACGCCGTCTACGACTACTTCGACGTGGACAACCTCCTTGAGCGCATCACTCACCTTCCCCGCAAGGACAGGTGGCAGGCGCTGGCCCGGGCGGCACTGCGCGATGATCTCTATTCGACCGTCGCCGACATCACGGTCGCGGTGCTCAAGGCCTCGGACAGGCTCCGCGGGGGCGAGCCGATGGCGCGCCTGCATGAGTGGGAGGCACAGCACGCCGACCAGCTGGCGCGGGCCCGGAACATGTTCGACGAGGTCAACAGCCTCGAACAGGACGATATCTCTTCGCTCTCGGTGGCGCTGCGCCTGCTGCGCTCCATCGTCCGCTGATTGACAGGAATTCATGGCTATCTTCACCGACCCGATCCGCGACTATCAGGGTTTCGCGCCGGGGGACGCGGAGTGGCTGCACCTTCTGGTGGGGGACTGGCAGATGGTGGCGGACCTCGCGTTCGCCGACCTCGCCCTGTGGTTTCCGCTCGACGACGGGGGGTACGTCGCGCTGGCGCATGCCCGGCCCTCGACCTCGCATACCGTCTTCCACAGCGACTTCGTGGGGGAGCGGATCCGGGCGGACCTGCTTCCGCTGGTTAACCGGGCCTGGGAGAGTCAGCGGATCGAATGCACGCCGGACGAACAGTGCCTGGAGACCGCCATGCGCGTCGAGGCGGTCCCCATGGTGCGCAACGGCCGGACACTGGCCATCGTGACGACCCATATGGACATGTCCACGCCGCGGATGCCCTCCCGGCTGGAGCTCACCTACCGGCAGTGTGCGCAGGATCTGCTCCGGATGGGAACCTTGGGCCTCTGGCCGGACTTCGCGACGCCGACGGGCTCCCGGCGGGGCGCCCCCCGCGTCGGTGACGGACTGATCCGCCTCGACGTCGACGGGATTGTCGAATATGCCAGCCCCAACGGCGTCTCGGCGTTCCGGCGGCTCGGGGACGTGGAAACCCTCGAGGGGCGGTCGCTGGCCGAAATCACGACCCCGCTGCTGAAGGACCGGCGGATGGTTGATGAGACCCTGCCGCTCGTGGTGACCGGGCGCATGCCCTGGCGGTCCGAAATCAGCTCCCGCGGCGTCAGTCTGTCCCTGCGGGCGATCCCGCTGCGGGACGAGACGAACCGCTTCGGGGCGCTGGTGCTGGTACGGGACGTCTCGGAACTGCGCCGCCGGGAGATGGAACTCGTCTCCAAGGACGCCACCATCCGGGAGATCCATCACCGGGTGAAGAACAACCTGCAGACCGTTGCCGCCCTGCTCCGGATGCAGTCGCGGCGAATGGTCAGCGACGAGGGCAAGCAGGGCCTGGAGCAGGCAATGCGGCGGGTTGCGACCATCGCCCTGGTCCACGAGACCCTGTCCCAGGGGCTTGCGCAGAGCGTCGACTTCGATGAGCTCATCGAGCGGCAGTTCCGGCTCTCGGCGGAGGTCGCCTCGCCGTCCCACGCGGTGCGCACCGAACGCAGCGGCAGTTTTGGGGAGCTGCCGAGCGACTTCGCGACGCCGCTGGCCCTTGTCATCAATGAGCTGGTGACCAACGCCGTCGAGCACGGACTGGCCGAGCGCAGCGGCACCGTGTGGCTGGCGGCGAACCGTCGCACCAACCGCGACGGCGAGGAGCTCCTTGACGTCACGATCGCCGATGACGGCGTAGGCCTGCCCGCCGGGGAATTTCCCCAGGGCCTCGGCCTGCAGATCGTCCGGACGCTGGTGAACAGCGAGCTCGGGGGGACCATCGAGTGGAGTGCCCGGGAGGGCGGCGGCACGACGGTGCACCTTGAGATGGGCCTGGACAACGACCGGTGCGCCTGAGCGGTCGGATAGGTCGGGCGGGCGGCCGGTTCCGGCCGCCCGCCGGTCATCTCCCCGAAGCCTGGCCGCAGAGGTCCGGCTTAAAAGCAGGAGGGCCGCCCGCGGGCGGCCCTCCTGCATGTGCTGGCTGCGGCCTGGCAGCCGCCCTGCGCCTAGTTACGAGGCGCGGCGGGCACGGGCGGCCCGGCGCTTGAGCGCACGGCGCTCGTCCTCACTCATTCCGCCCCAGACGCCTGCGTCCTGTCCGGATTCGATCGCCCACTGAAGGCAGGTGTCGATGACGGGGCAGCGACGGCAGACGCTCTTGGCCTCTTCGATCTGAAGAAGCGCCGGCCCGGTATTTCCGACCGGGAAAAACAACTCCGGGTCCTTGTCCAGACACGCAGCGCGGCTACGCCAATCCATGCTGACCACTTTCTCCTTTAGCCCTCATCCTTGTGAAAACATTCACGAGGGCCCTCATAGTAAAGGGGCCGTATGCGGCCCCCGCTTTCATCTCAGATCAAGGCTGTCACGTTACGTCACGGTAAACAAGAGTTAATACACCGAGACTTGCGCAGACGAATGAGGGTTAGGTCACAAGAGGGTGCGGGAGGGGTCCGGTCTTGGCCGTACTGGAACTATCTCCGGTAGGGTGCCAGTGTGTCAAGACCCACCGAGCCAGCTCCCCACCTCCGCCCGGCCGGCGTCGCCGCGATTGCGGGAATCCTCCTGCTTGAGGCCCTGGGCTTCCTTGGCGTCGGAGCCCTCTTCCTGAGCACCCTGGCCATGGGCGACCTGGTGTCCGTCGGGGGAACGGTCTTCCTGGCGGTGTTCCTGATCCTCCTTGCCATCTGGCTCGTGGTGTTGGCCCGTGCGCTCTGGCGGGGTTTCCGCTGGCCGCGTTCGGCCGCCCTGGTGATCCAGCTCTTCCTCGTCATCCTTTCGGTGTCGTTCCTCTCCAGCGGGTCGGTGGTGATCGGCCTCGCGATGCTGGTGCCGGGTGCGGTTGTCCTGATCGCCCTCTTTACCCGCCCCGTCCTGGACTACACTTCACGGACCGCGGGGGAGACCCGGACCCTTTAGGGCATCAGGGACCGCCTTCGGGAAACTGCGCGAGCTGCACCGGCAGCTGCCGGCCGGAGTCCAGCACCACCGCGCGTCCGGGTGGGCCGATGCCCTCCGGAGCCTCCAGCCGGACCCCGAACGCCTCGCCGTCGGACTCGGACCGCGGCGCCAGAATGACGCCGCGGCCCGCGGCCCGGGCCAGCCGGGCGAGCGGCCGCTGGGTCAGCAGGAACTGGAGACCCGCCGTCAGCACCGCCCGGGCCCCGGAGGCGAGGCATGCCTCGAGGATCGGGTGGAGGGCGTCGGGCAGGGTGTCGGCGTTGTCGATCAGCAACAGGCACCGCGCCGGGTCCGTCGCCAGGGGAGGGCGGCCGGCGGCGGCCCGCCAGTAGGCCGCCGGATCGTCCCGGGGCCGCAGGCGGTGCAGCCAAGGCGGGGCCTGGTGCTCAAGCAGGGCCAGAAGGGTCGACCTGCCCGAGACCGGCGGGCCCACCGCGGCCCAGAGGCTCCCGGCTGGCAACCCCAGGAAGACGGTCTCCGGTTCGTCGCCGCCGATCCCGATCGGAATTTGGCAGGCACCGCCGGCCCCGGTGGCCGGTGCGAGGTCCCTTGACCGCACCCGGACCGGCAGCGGGTCAACCCGGAAGGGGCGCCGCCGCGGGGGCCGCGGCGCCGCTGCCCCCGCCCGGGGCTGGACGGTCAGCTGGGCGGGGGCGCCGTCGTCGACCAGGACCGGGCCGAACCGGGCCGTGCCAAACCTACCGACGGCAACGCCCCGTCCCGGCACCGGGTCGACCGGCGGCAGCCGGGGCCAGCCGGCGGTCACCTCCGGGGGCGTTCCCAGGGGCAGGTAGACCCGGTTCGGGACCTGCCCGAGGAAGCGGGCTGCGGTCAGCTCCCTCTCACCGGTGATCACCAGCGACACTCCGGCGGCGGGACCGTCACGGACGATGTCGTGGAGCAGGTCCTCGGCGGCGGAAAACCGGCGGGACCGGAAGGTGCCCGCCCACCGGCCCCAGCCCGAGACCGCGAGGAGAATCGGGGGAGTGCCGCATACGGCGGGGGCCGAGAGCCGTTCGATGACCACGGCGGCGAGGCGGAGGAGGATCCGCTCCGCCCGGACCGGTTCGTGAGCGGCGGCGTAGGCACCCGTCTGGGGCGCGTCGGAGGCGGAGGCGAGCGTGAAGTCGCCGTCGAGGATATAGAGGTGCGCGTCCGGCAGGACCAGCAGGCACTCCGTGAGGGTGTGCCGGAGCGCTCCGACGGCTCCGGAGGAAGCCGAACCGATGAAGGCAAGGTGCGAGCCGCCGGGTGCCCAGCGCAGGAGCGGCTGTGACTGCCGGTCAGGAAGATCCAGCAGTCCCAGGGTGAGGGCCCCCGGCACCGACGCCCCGCGGCCCGCAGGGAGCAGCTCCGCCGGCAGCGGCGGGAGGACCGGACGGTACTGATCGGGAGTGCCGACCACCCGGGCCGTTTCCGCAATCGTTTCGACGAGCAACCGAACCGCAGCCGGATCCTCCTCCGGCGCCGGATTCGCCGCGTCCGTGCGCGTCCCCAGAAGCCACTCGGCCAGCTCCAAAACGGGGCCGGCCCCCGGGAGCGGCCCGGCCGTCGACGCCGTCTGGAACTCCTGGGGCTCCCCGGGGCCGACCTTCAGGAAACCCCGACCGGGCAGGTCCACAGCGATGGCGGCCGCCTGTGCCGAGCCGATGAGGTCCAGGGATTCGATGTCGTTCTGGACCCGCAGTGCAATCGACGTGGTGATATTCGTGCGGAGATCAGCCGTGACGGCGCCGGTGGGCCGCTGGGTCGCCAGGACCAGATGGACTCCAAGCGACCGGCCCAGCGCCGCACACTTCATCAGGTCGTCGGCCGCCCCGGGCACGTCATCGCTCAGCCTGCGGAATTCGTCAACCACCACCACGAGCCGAGGAAGGGAAACCGTCGTCGACGCCGACAGTGCGGCGATGTCCTGGACGGAGTGGGCGGCGAACAGTTCCTCCCGTCGGCTCAGCTCGGCACGGAGGGACCGAAGCGCCCGTACCACCGACTCCGCCGACAGGTCCGTCAGGAATCCGACGCAGTGGGGCAGCCCGCTCAGCGGGCCGAGGCCCGAGCCTCCCTTGAAGTCAACGAGGAGGAAGTTGACCCGCGGGGGTGGATAGCGGGCCGCGATGCCAAGGACCAGTGACCGCAGCAGCTGCGATTTTCCGGAACCCGTTGTGCCGGCAACCAGGAGGTGGGGCCCCTGCCCGACCAGGTCGAAGACCTGGGGCCCGCCCGGTGCACCACCAATCGGCGCCTCCAGGCTGTCCTGCCCCACGCCGCCGGCCCACCGTTCTCCCACTTCCCCGGCGGAGGGTGGGACCGGAAGGCGCAGGCCCTCCTCGAACGCAGGGGAAGGTCGCACCCGGTGCCCGCCCGGTGGCGTCCGGAACGGAGTTGTGCCCAGGGCGCGGGCACAGGCCTCGAAGGCCGGGTCGCCCACCCGATCCGGAACGAATCCGACGCGGCCGGAGCCCCGGACCATGGTGGCCCGGCCCGGCCGCACAGAGAGGTGAACCGCCTCGGCCCACTCGACCGCCGGAACGGGCCCGGGAGCGGCCGAGAATTCAACCAGAACCGAGCCGGGTCCTTCGCGGATCACCCACTCAAGCGCGGCGGGGACGGACACGAGGCGGACCCCGGGCAGGAACCGCGCCGCGGTGGGCAGTTCCGACGGCAGGCCGCGGCACACTACCCCAGCGTCGGATCCGAGAACCGCTGAGAACTGGAGCAGGATGAGCCGCCCCATGCCCAGCACATCCTCCCGGGAGCCGTGCAGGTGGATCCGTGAGGGAAGGGCGCGTTCGGATGCCGGCCGGAACGGGAGAACCACGGGCATCCGCTTGAGGATGGGCGGCGTCCATTCCAATCCCCGGCGGCTGAGTTGGAGGTTCGCCCGTTGGTCTGCCTCGCCCAACCGGATATTCGCGGTCCGGGAAGCCCCATCGGCCGCGGACGGGGAGGCCGTGCCCGCGTTCGTCCACCGGTTCTCCTGGCCGCGCCCGTAGGTCTGGAGGGCGACCGACCCGGCATCCATCACCGCCGCACACCGCCGCTTTGCATCGGCATCGGCGGCGCTCCGGACGGCGGCCTGGAACCGCCGCCGGCGTCGACGCACGGCCCAGATCGAAAGCAACCCGGTCAGCGAGGCGACCGCGGCAAACGCAAGCAGGAGCCACATCTGCAGGGCGAGGGCCAGGACCGCCCCGCCCACCACCGGCAGCAGGACGGTCGGTGCGAGGAAGCGCTCGCGCTCCGACACAGGCTCGGCGGTGACGAACAGTGGTTCCCCGAGGTCCGCCGGGAGGAATTCCGGGCGGTGGGCTCCGGTGAGGGCGAGGGCGCACCGCGAACCGCCCATGACGAGCGAGGAGGAGGAAGTGACCGGTGCCTCGGTGATGCGGCGTCCGTCCACCCACGTGCCGTTCGCCGAGCCCGCATCCCGCAGCAGGACGCGGTCCTCCCCGACGGCCAGCATTGCGTGGCGCCGGGACAGCGCCGGATCGCGCAGCGAAATATCGCAGCCCGACCGGCCGATCGAGTAGGAACCCCGTACTAAGGGGAAGATGCGCCCAGCGTCCGGTCCGGAGTGCACGACAAGCACGAGGACGGAACGGGCCGGCGACGACCCCGGACCGGCACGGCCGCCTCCGGCGACGAGGACGGCCCCGTTGACCAGGGGAGGGACGCCCGGCTCCAGTGCGGCAAGGGGTATTCCCGCGACCGAGAGGCTTTCCCTCCCGAAGCGCGAGGCGAGGTGCCCGGCCAGGTCCCGTCCGGACATCGGCCGCCGCAGGTCGACAACGAGCTCGCAGGGGAGGTGTGACGCGGTGGCGGCAGGGGCGCCGGGGCCGGGCACGACAGAAAGGTGAAGCTGCATATCCGCTCCAAAGATTAATGCTCCTCCGGCGAGAATAGGCAGCGTCCGGGCAGCAGGGATGCGGGCGGCAGGTGTTGTGGACAACGCGGCCGGAGCGTCCTGGATACCCGGGGCCAGCCGGGGTTAAGGGGAAGCCGGACGGAGGCGGTGCGGTGGCGCGCCCGGTACCGCCGAGGCGGTTAATTGCGGGCACAACCTATAGGCTTGCCTCGATGCCCTCGAAGGGTGAGCCCTCAAAATCCTAGAAAAAGGTCATGCTGCTGTGAAGATTGCTGTTATCGCGCTCGGAAAGATCGGATTGCCGCTGGCAGTCCAGTTCGCGTCCAAAGGCCACGATGTTGTTGGCGTCGACGTCAATGCCGCAGTTGTCGATCTGATCAACAGCGGCCGGGAGCCGTTCCCCGGAGAAGCCCACCTTCAGGACAAACTGGCGGAGCTCGTACCCGCAGGCCGCCTGAGGGCGACCACCGAATACGCCGATGCCGTCCCGGGGGCGGACGCCGTCGTCCTGGTCGTGCCGCTCTTCGTTGACGCGGATGCCAACCCCGACTTCGGTTGGATGGACGGGGCGACCGCCGAGCTCGCCCGACACCTCACGCCCGGAACCCTCGTCTCCTACGAGACGACGCTGCCGGTGGGAACCACCCGCAGCCGCTGGAAGCCCGCGCTTGAGTCGGGTTCCGGCCTCGTTGAAGGGAAGGACTTCCACCTCGTCTTTTCCCCCGAGCGCGTGCTGACCGGCCGGGTCTTCGAAGACCTGCGGAAGTACCCCAAGCTGGTTGGCGGGCTCTCTCCCGAAGGCGCAAAGGCCGCGGTGGAGTTCTACGAGGCCGTCCTGGACTTCGACGAGCGCCCCGACCTGCAGCGCGGCAACGGCGTCTGGGACCTCGGCTCCGCCGAGGCATCCGAGCTGGCCAAGCTCGCCGAGACCACCTACCGCGACGTCAACATCGGGCTTGCCAACCAGTTCGCACGCTACGCCTCAACAGTGGGCATCGACATCTACCAGGTCATCGACGCCTCAAACTCCCAGCCCTACAGCCACATCCATCAGCCCGGCATCGCCGTGGGCGGCCACTGCATTCCCGTGTACCCCCGGCTGTACCTGTGGAACGACCCCGCCGCCACCGTCGTGCGCGCGGCGCGGGAAGCCAATGCCGGAATGCCCGACTACACCATCGGCCTACTCGAAGGGGCCTACGGCTCCCTCGAGGGAGCACGGGTGGTTGTCCTCGGCGCCGCCTACCGCGGCGGAGTCAAGGAAACGGCATTCTCCGGAGTTTTTGCCGCAGTTGACGCCCTGCAGGCCCGCGGGGCCACCGCCTTCGTGAATGACCCTCTGTACACGGACGAGGAACTCGAGAAGCTCGGATTCACGCCTTACCACTTCGGGGAGCCCATCGACGCCGCCGTCGTTCAGGCCAACCATGCCGAATACGCCTCGCTGAGCCCCTCCGACCTTCCCGGCGTGAAGGCGTTCATTGACGGACGCCGCGTCAGCAGTGCCGAAAAGTGGGACGGCGTGGTTTACCGCGTCATCGGCAAGGCCTAGCCGCCGTGTCGAACGTGAGAATTGCAGCCATCGTTCCCTGCCACAACGAGGCGGGAGCGATCGGCAAGGTGGTCACCGACCTCCAGGCATCGCTTCCGACGGCCACGATCTACGTTTACGACAACTGCAGCGACGACAACACCGCGGAGGTGGCACGGGCCGCAGGCGCTGTGGTGCGGTTCGAGGACCGGAAGGGCAAGGGCAATGTCATCCGGCGGGCTTTTGCCGACATCGATGCCGATGTGTATGTGCTCATCGATGGCGACGACACCTATGACGCCGCGGCCGCCCCGGAGCTGATCAATAAACTCCTTGACGGTCCCTACGACCAGGTCACCGGCGTGCGCCGGCAGGAGAGCGACTCAGCGTACCGGTCCGGACATGAGCTCGGGAACCGTTTTTTCAACGGCATTGTCGGGTTGATCTTCGGGTACAAGGTCGAGGATATGCTGAGTGGCTACCGTGTTTTCTCGAAGCGCTTTGTCCGGTCATTTCCCGCGCTGTCCCGGGGCTTCGAGATCGAGACCGAACTGACGGTCCACAGCATCAGCGCCCGCATTCCTCAGGCGGAGGTGCCCATCGCCTTTCGCGACAGGGCGGAGGGCACCGAAAGCAAACTCCGGACCTACCATGACGGTCAGCGGATCCTTCGGACGGTGCTGAAACTTGCCCTGCACGAGCGGCCGGTTCCCACCTATGGCCTGATTTCCGGAGTGCTTGCAGTGGCAGCGCTGATCCTGGGCCTCCCGGTCATCATCGATTTCCTGAACACCGGCCTGGTGCCGCGCTTTCCGACGGCCCTGCTCGCCTCCTCGCTCGTGATCCTTGCCGTACTCGCCATGATCAGCGGCACGTTGATGGATGTGCTGAAGAAGATGCGCGATGAAAGCTCCCGCCTCGCTTACCTCTCCTGGGAGGTGGTCGACTATGAGCGGCGGCGTTAGCGTCCGCGCTCGGCGTTCGGCGGACCCGCGTCCCGGCCCCGGCTACGCGCGCCTCGGCGCCTACCTCGTCGGCGGATTCGCTGCCCTTCAGGTTGTGTTTTTCCTGCTCCTGGTGGTCGGGCAGGCAGTTCCTGACCGACCCATCGTCGCGCATCTCGCCCAGTCCGTTGAGGCGGGAACCTACGGGCCCGCGTCGGTTCCGGACCGGCAGGGAGGGATCTCCGACACGTTCACCGAATGCGTGGTCGTCGGCACCGGGCTCGGCGCTCTGGATGGCGAAAATGCGTTCGAGCGGGCCGTCTACATGCCGCGCATTTCGCATTGCGACGGCGGTGCGGACGACATCCGCGCCCTCGCAGTGGGTGGTGAGTCGGCCCACGGCTCCTACTACAAATACTGGGCCGGCTACACCATCATCACGCGCCCCGTCCTTGCCCTGGCCGGATTGGAAGGCCTGAGGATCGTCTCGGGCGCCATGCTGCTCGGATCGCTGGCGCTGGCGTTCTCACAGGTTGCGCGCAGAACAAGCACGTATGCAGCCGTCGCGTTGACCGCCCCGATCCTGTTAGCCACCAACATCACGTCGACCCCTTCGACGTCCTTTAGCCAGGCCATCTCGCTGTCCTTCATCTTCCTGAGCACCGCACTCGTGGCCTGGGGTGCGGGCGGAGGGCGTCTGCGGCTGGCCGGTTCGACTATGCTCGGGGCCGCGCTCTTCTGCTTCGTCGACCTGCTGACCACGCCCGCCATCCCGTGGGCCCTCGCATCCGCTGTGGCAGCGTCGATTACCTACAGCAGGAACAGGTCGCTCGGCCGGGCCGCCGCCGTGGGCGTCGGAGTGGCCGTCCTCTGGCCGATCAGCTTCGCGTTGACGTGGGTCTCACGGTGGATCATCGCCTCCCTGTTCCTGGGCTGGAACGAAGTCATGTCCTTCGTCCGCAGCAATGTCGCATATCGCGCGACCGGGGACGAGCCCTTCATTGACAGCTCCCTGGGCGCGCCCACCAAGATCAACGTTCTGTACTGGTGGGACAAGGTGCCCACCGCACCCTGGGTTCTGGTGGCGGTGGCGCTCCTCGCGGTCGCCCTTCTGGCGGTCGCGGTGCGCCGCGGAGGTGCCGGCCGGCTCGGCGCGGCCCTGGTCCTGGCTCTTCCGGCCCTGGTGGTGCCGGTGTGGTACGAGGCGTTGAGCAACCACTCCCAGATCCACTCGTTCTTCACCTATCGCGGGGTGCCGACCGCACTCGGCATCGCACTGTTCGCGTGTGCCGTCACGACGCTTAGGCGCCGCAGCGCACTCGAAACCGGAAGGCATGAGGCATCGGTGCCCGTCGAATTAGAGAAAGCAGGTGTGTCATGAGCTATATCGCTGAAACCGCGGACGTCTCGCCCGATGCCGTGATCGGGCAGGGGTCAAAGATCTGGCACCTGGCGCAGGTGCGCGAGAACGCCCGGCTGGGCGAGAACTGCATCGTGGGACGGGGAGCGTACGTGGGAACCGGCGTCGAAATCGGCGCCAACACCAAGATCCAGAACTACGCGCTGGTTTACGAACCCGCAGTGCTCGGAGAGGGCGTGTTCATCGGCCCGGCTGTGGTACTCACGAATGACACCTACCCCCGGTCCATCTCTCCCGATGGAAGCCTCAAGAGCGCCCACGACTGGGTGCCCGTCGGAGTGACCATCGAAAAGGGTGCGGCGATCGGCGCACGTGCAGTCTGCGTGGCTCCGGTGACCATCGGCGCGTGGGCGACGGTCGCGGCGGGCGCCGTGGTCACGAAGGATGTTCCGCCCTACGCGCTGGTCGCGGGAGTTCCGGCCAAGCGCCTTGGCTGGGTGGGCCGGGCCGGACACCCGCTGAAGGCTGAAGGATCCCTCTGGGTCTGCCCGGAGACCGGGGAGCGGTACGAGGAAACGAACGACACACTGAAACCAGTAGGGGTAGAGGCATGAGCAAGGACTTCATTCCAGCAGCAAAACCGATCGTCGGAGACGAAGAGCGCGCGGCCGTTGACGCCGTCCTCCTTTCCGGAATGCTGGCACAGGGTGCCGAGGTCGCCGCGTTCGAGAAGGAATTTTCCGAGGTCCTCCTCGACGGCCGCGCGGCCGTCGCCGTGAACTCCGGAACGGCAGGACTCCACCTGGGGCTTCTGGCCGCGGGCATCGGCCCGGGTGATGAGGTGATCGTCCCGTCCTTCACCTTCGCTGCCACGGCGAACTCCGTCGCGCTCACCGGCGCCACGCCCGTCTTTGCCGACATCGAGCTCGACCACTACTGCCTCGACATCGCCCATGTCGCCTCCCTGATCACGGAGAAGACCAAGGGGATCATGCCGGTCCACCTCTACGGACATCCGGCCGACATCGAGGCCTACCGGACGCTGGCGGACCGACACGGGATCGCCCTCTTCGAGGACGCCGCCCAGGCCCACGGCGCATCACTGGGCGGACGCCAGGTCGGCACCTTCGGCGACTTCGCGATGTTCTCCCTCTACCCGACGAAAAACATGACCTCCGGCGAGGGCGGCATGGTCTCAACGGGCAACCCCGAAATCGAACGCAGGCTCCGCCTGCTGCGCAACCAGGGCATGGAGCGCCAGTACGAGAACGAGCTGGTCGGCTTCAACGCCCGGATGACAAACCTGCACGCCGCGATCGGCCGCGTTCAGCTGACCAAGGTCGGCGGATGGACCGCTCAGCGGCAGGCGAATGCCGCCTTCCTTTCCGCGAATATCGAAGGCGTGGCCACGCCCACGGTGGCCGAAGGCGCAGTGCACGTCTACCACCAGTACACCGTGCGTGTCGGGGGCGATCGGGACGGCTTCGCCGCGGCCCTCAAGGACGAATACAACATCGGCTCGGGCGTCTACTATCCGATCCCGAACCACCGCCTGCCCTCGTTCCAGCGTACCGAGGACCTGCCCAACACGGAGACCGCCGCCCGCGAGGTCCTGTCGCTGCCGGTTCATCCGTCCCTGGACTCCGAGGATCTCGACCGGATCGTGACCGCCGTCAACGCCCTGGCGAAAGCGGGTGCCTAACATGGCGGATCTCCGGGTCGGGCTGATCGGACTGGGGATGATGGGGCGCCACCATGCTCGCGTCATCCGGGAGGTCGAGGGCCTCGAACTGGTCGCCGTCGCCGACGCGTACGGCGATCCGCACGGGGTCGCAGGAAAGCTCCCGGTCTGCGCCTCCGTCGATGAACTCATCGCCGAAGGCATCGACATGGCGGTGTGCGCCGTGCCGACCGGTCTGCACGAGAAGGTCGGGCTGGCCCTGGCCGGCGCCGGCGTCCACACCCTCGTGGAAAAGCCGATCGCCGACACTGTCGAAGCCGGCCAGCGTCTCGTCGAAGCGTTCGAGAACGCCGGCCTGATCGGCGCCGTCGGGCACATTGAGAGGTTCAACCCCGCGCTGCAGTCGCTGCGGACGCGCATCGAAGCGGGCGACCTGGGGGAGGTCTACCAGATCGCCACCCGGAGGCAGGGTCCCTTCCCGGCGCGCATCGCCGACGTCGGCGTCGTGAAAGACCTTGGAACCCACGACATCGATCTCACCTCGTGGCTCGCCCAGTCTCCCTTCACCTCGGTGTCGGCCCGCACGAGCACCCGTTCCGGGCGGCCGCACGAGGACATGGTCACCGCCTCGGGCCAGCTGGCCAACGGTGTGATCACCAGCCACCTCGTGAACTGGCTCTCCCCGATGAAGGAACGGCTCACCGTGGTCACGGGGGAGAAGGGCGCCTTCGTCGCCGACACGCTCACCGCTGATCTCACGTTCTACGAAAACGGCACCTTCACCACCGAGTGGGAGGCCGTTTCAAACTTCCGCGGCGTGTCGGAAGGCAACATCACCCGTCTGGCGCTGACAAAGCGCGAGCCGCTGCGCGTGGAGCACGAGGCGTTCCGCGACGCCGTGCTGGGTATCTCGAACAACACCGTGACCATGCGGGAGGGACTCAATACGCTCCGTGTGGCGGAGGCGATGATCGAGGCGGCCAATACCAATTCGACGATTGGTATCCGTCTGTGAGGTTCAAGGTACTGCTGGCCACCCGGCTGTATCCGCCTGAGGTGGGGGCGGCCGCGTTCCGGCTTCAGGCGCTCACGAGGGGCCTGAACGACGCCGGTGCCGACGTCTCGGTGCTCACCACGCGTCCGCCACACGGCACCGATGACCCCCGCCCTGCCAAGGGGGTCAAGCGGTGGCCGGTGCTCCGCGACAGCGGGGGAAACGTCCGTGGCTATGTCCAGTACATGAGCTTCGACCTTCCGCTTTTCTTCCGGCTCCTTGCCGCGCGGGCGGATATCGTCGTCTCCGAACCGCCTCCGACCACCGGTTTGATGGTCGCGCTGTCGTCATGGCTCCGCCGCCGCAGCTACGTCTACTACGCCGCCGATATCTGGACCGATGCCCTGGCCGCAACGAGCGCTCCAGCGCCGGTGGTGAGCATCATGCGCTCCATCGAGGGCGTGGCGCTGCGGAAGGCTCGAAAGGTCATTGCCATCTCACAGGGTGTTGCCGACCAGACGCGGCAGTTTTCGGTCGATCCGGACCGGGTCGTCGTCGTCGGCAACGGCGTGGACACCGAAACCTTCTCCCCGGACGGGCCGGCGGCCGAGCCGGGCTACAGGTACTTCGTCTATACGGGGACGATGTCGGAGTGGCAGGGCGCGGAGATTTTCATCGATGCGATGGAGGAAGTGCTGCTGCGCTTCCCCGATGTGCGGCTTCACTTCTTCGGCCAGGGATCGGCCGAGACCGCACTTAAGGAAAAGGCCGCCCGCATCGCCGACGACAGGATCCGCTTCGGCGGGGTCGTGCCGCCGGCCGAAGCGGCCAAATGGATCAGGGGGGCAGCCGGCTCACTCGTCAGTATTGTTCCCGACCAGGGCTACGACTTCGCCAAACCGACGAAGATCTACGCGGCGGCGGCCTGCGGGACACCGGTGATCTACGCCGGCAAGGGCGCATCGGCAGGAATGGTGGCGGAAGGCGGCCTGGGGTACGCCAGCGGTTTCTCGCCGACGGAGGTCGCCAAGGCCATGATCCGGCTTCTCGAGGAGCCGGACCATGGCCGGGAGGCGCGGGCCGCGTGGGTCGAGGACAACGCTTCGCTCCGGACCTCGGGGCGGCACGCCGCCGCCGAGGTGCTGCGCGCTATCGAAGAAGGGCGCTGACCACCTGCTGGGCCGCTGCCCCTTCACCGTAGGGGGTGGCATCGGTCGGCTGGGGCGCAGGGCGCTGCACCACTGAGGTGAGCGAACCCAGGTCCTCCGACACCAGGACGTTCCAGCCCAGGTCCACCGTCTCCACCCATTCGGTCTCCGGGCGGATGGTGGTGCACGGCACCCGCAGCAGGAAGGCCTCCTTCTGCAGCCCGCCCGAGTCGGTGACGACGCCGGCGCTGTGGGAGACGGCGTTCACCAGCTGCGGGTAGGCCAGCGGCGACGCGACCCGGATGGACCCGGTCTCCAGTTGAAGGCCATGGCGCTCCGCGAGGCCGACGAGCCGCGGGTGGGCCAGCAGGAGAACCGGCTTATCCAGGGCGGCCAGGGATTCAATAATCAGCTTCAACCGGTCGGGATCGTCGGTGTTGTCAGGACGGTGGATGGTGCTGACGTAGTAGTTCCCGGAGCTCATCCCGAAGGGCACCGCTTCGCCGCGTGCTTCAACAGCGGTACGGGTTCGGAACAGGACATCGGTCATCACGTCTCCCACGAGCACCGTGCGCTCGGCGAGACCTTCACGGCTGAGATGGTCGACGGCGACCCTGGTCGGCGCAAGCAGCAGGTCGGAGGCATGGTCGGTCAGCACCCGGTTGTGCTCCTCCGGCATGCGGCGGTTGAACGAGCGCAGCCCTGCTTCAAGGTGGGCAAGCGGAATGTGCATCTTCACGGCCGCGACCGCTGCGGCGAGGGTTGAGTTCGTGTCGCCGTAGACGAGCACCCAGTCGGGGCGGACCTGCTCGAAAATCTCTTCAAGCCCGGTCAGCATGGCGCCCGTCTGCTGACCGTGCTTCCCTGACCCGACCCCCAGATTGAAGTCCGGCTCGGGAATGCCCAGGTCACTGAAGAAGACGTCCGACATCAACGCGTCATAGTGCTGGCCGGTATGGACAATTAAGTGGTCGGCACGGCCTTTCATCGCCGCTGCGATGGGGGCAAGTTTCACGAACTGAGGGCGTGCGCCGACGACGCTGAGAATACGCATGGTGCCCAGCCTATCGTTTACCCCGGCGCCTGGACGGCCTGCGGCGCGGGCGCCGGGACGGCAGAAGGCGCGGTGCGGAGCCCCGGCCCAGGGTCCACGATGCCGACGGACTTCCGGTAGCCTTGCGGTTGGACCTATTCGCCTATTGCCGTGCATCTGGGGGCCGCCGCATGCCTTTCGCCCGCTCCGGGCGCCGGGTGCGGACCGGGAGCAGGCGGGCTCATCTTGGAGGAATGATTACGTGAATGCTGACCTCGTCGTCGTAGGGTCGGGCTTTTTTGGCCTGACAATTGCGGAGCGGGCCGCCACCGAACTCGGACTGAAAGTCGCTGTGCTGGACCGCCGCCACCATGTGGGCGGCAACGCGTACAGCGAGAATGAGCCGTCAACCGGGATCGAAGTACACCGCTACGGGGCGCACCTCTTCCACACCTCGAACGAACGGGTCTGGGAGTACGTCAACCGGTTCACCTCGTTCACGGGTTACCAGCACAAGGTGTACTCGAGCCACAAGGGCGAGGTCTACCCGATGCCCATCAACCTGGGCACCATCAATCAGTTCTTCCGCTCTTCGCACGGACCCGCTGCGGCGCGCGCGCTCATCCAGGAGCATGCGGGGGAACTGGCCGGAACCGATCCGCAGAACCTCAATGACAAGGGCGTCCAGCTGATTGGACGGCCGCTCTACGAGGCGTTCATCAAGCACTACACCGGGAAGCAGTGGCAGACCGACCCCAAGGACCTCCCGGCCGACATCATTTCGCGGCTTCCGGTTCGATACACCTATGACAACCGGTACTTCAATGACAAGTACGAGGGCCTGCCGACCGACGGCTACACAGCGTGGATCGAACGCATGGCGGCCCACCCCAACGTCGAGGTGCACCTGAACACCGACTTCTTCGACGACGGGCACGCCTTCTCGCGCACGTCCACGCTCGGTCAGGTCCCGGTCGTTTACACCGGCCCCGTTGACCGCTATTTCGACTACGCCGAGGGGAACCTGTCCTGGCGCACCATCGATCTTGAGGAGGAAGTCCTGCCGATAGAGGACTTCCAGGGCTGCTCCGTCATGAACTACCCCGACGAGGACGTGCCCTACACACGCATCCACGAGTTCCGGCACTTCCATCCCGAGCGGGATTACACGAAGGACGCGACCGTCATCATGCGCGAATTCTCCCGTTTCGCGGAGAAGGGCGACGAGCCGTACTACCCGGTGAACACCGCCGAGGACCGCGCCAAACTCCTCGCCTACCGCGACCTGGCCAGCGGCGAGGAGTCCGTGCTGTTCGGTGGACGCCTCGGCACCTATAAGTACCTCGATATGCACATGGCCATCGGCTCCGCCCTCGCGATGTACGACAACAAGATCAAGCCGCACTTCAGTGGCGGCGCCCGGCTTGAAAGTGGAGGAGTGGACGCGTGAGCACGACGGTTAAGGCTGACACCAAGAAGACCCGCAGCGCGCAGGACATGAAGTGGAAAACCGTCCACCGGGTGGTCTTCCCCGAAGCCGCCGACATCGACACCATGCCGCTCTATGTCGACTTCAACAACTCCCAGCGGGTCGTGGACGCGGATTCTCCGTCCAACGCCACCCCGGGAACCGCGGCCGTTGCGGCCGCCGGGGCCGAGGTGCACCCCGACTACGTCCTCGACCGGCGCAGCCTGTCGCTGCCGGCCCATGAGCGGGTTTCGCTCGGCACCTACTTCAACGCGTTCCCCGCGAGCTACTGGCAGGCGCACACCGCAGTCCGGACGGTCCGCCTGACCATCGAGCTGAGCGGCGAGGCAACGGTCGTGGTCTACCGGTCGAGTTCCCGCGGCGCGGCGAACCGTGTGAGCAGCGTGCGCGCCGATGCCACCGGAGCCATCCCGGTGGTCGTCGATCTTCCCATCACCAACTTCGGTGACGGTGGCTGGTACTGGTTCGACCTGGCGGCCCACGGCAGCGCCGTCCGGCTGACCAAGGCGGAGTGGAGCGTTCCCGAGCCGGAAGGGTTCGAACCCGGGACGCTCTCGATCGCCGTAACCACCTTCAACCGGCCCGACTACTGCGTCCGCAACCTGGGGATCCTCGGAGCCTCAACCGAACTGCTCGAGGTGCTGGACCGGGTCATCGTCACCGATCAGGGCACCCAGAAGGTCCGGGAGGAGGCCGGGATCGACGAGGCGACGTCCGCGCTGGGCGACCGCCTGGCGATCGTGGAGCAGGCCAACCTCGGTGGATCCGGCGGATTCGCCAGGGGCATGCTGGAGACCGTCGAGGACGGCCGCAGCCGCTACGTCATGCTGCTCGACGACGACGTCGAGATGGAAACCGAGGGGATCCTCCGCGCGGTCCAGTTCGCCGACTTCACCCGCAACCCCACCATCGTGGGCGGGCACATGTTCAACCTGTTCGAGCGCTCGGTGATGCACAACTTCGGCGAGGCCGTGCAGCAGTACCGCTTCACCTACGGCGGCACCGAAAACACCCGGGAGGCCCACGACTTCGCCTCAAGCAACCTCCGGACCACGCCGTGGATGCACCGGCGGATCGACGTCGATTACAACGGCTGGTGGATGTGCCTGATCCCCACCCGGATTATTAAGGAAATCGGCCTGGCGCTGCCCGTCTTCATCAAGTGGGATGACGTGGAGTACGGCATCCGGGCCAAGTCCCACGGGTTCACGACGGTGACGCTTCCGGGCGCGGCCGTATGGCACATGCCGTGGACCGAGAAGGACGACACGATCGACTGGCAGGCCTACTACCACCAGCGCAACCGGTGGGTGGCCACCATGATCTACTCGCCGTACAAGCGGGGCGGGCGCATGCCGAAGGAGAGCTTCGCCGTGGACGTGCGCCACCTGCTGTCCATGCAGTACTCGGCGGTGGAGCTGCGGCTCCAGGCCCTGGCGGATGTGCTCGAGGGGCCGGACCACCTCCACCGCACCATCGGCACGAAACTGGGTGAGGTCCGCGCCACCCGTGCGCAGTTCGACGACGCCCGCGTGTCGAAGGATCTTGTCGACTTCCCGCCGGTGAAGCGCAGCAAGCCCCCTCGAAAGGGGAAGGGCGCGACGCCGGCCCGCACCCGGCCCGCGGCCGTGGTGAAGCTGCTTGCGAGCGCCGTGCACCAGCTGAAGCCCGTTGCGGCCAGCGCGGTGCGCAACCCCGAGGAGCATGTCGCGGCCATGGACGCGCGGTGGTGGCGGCTCGCCCAGCTGGACTCGGCGCTGGTCACCTCCTCCGACGGCACCGGGGCCTCCTGGCACAAGCGCGACGCAGAGAAGGTTCGGGAACTGGCACTGAGGAGTGCCGACCTGCACCGGCGTCTGCTCCTGAACTGGAACGAGCTGGCCGAGCAGTACCAGAAGGCGCTACCCCAGTTCACCTCGCAGGAGGCCTGGAAGGAGACCTTCGCCGTCAACGGACCGGACAACCCCGCCGGAGGGACTAAAGAGTGAAGACGGATGTCTCAACGCCGGATGACGGCACCGTCGGCCTGGTCTCGCCAGGGCGCGGTGCCGGACTCCGGGACGTCATCAGCAGCAGGTTCCTCCTGAAGCTGCTCGTCGATAAGGAGATCAAGGTCCGCTACCGCGGCTCGGTCATCGGTCTGCTGTGGTCCTACGTCAAACCGGGCGTGCAGTTCATCGTCTTCTACATCGCGCTGGGTATCTTCCTCGGCCTCGAGCAGAGCGCACGCAACCCGGGAGGGCTGCCGAACTACGCCATCTATCTTTTTTCCGGGATCGTGCTCGTCAACTTCTTCTCGGAAGCTCTCGGCAATGCGTCGAGGTCGATCGTGATGAACGGCGGATTGATCAAGAAAATCTACCTCCCGCGCGAACTGTTCCCGGTGTCCGCCATCTGGGTGTCCGCCATCCATTTCCTTCCCCAGATCATCATCCTGATCGTCGCCTGCCTGTTCGCCGGCTGGACACCGTCCGTCCTGCAGCTTGCCGCCGCCGTGGTCGGGTTTCTCATTGTGGCGCTGATGGCCACAGGTCTCGGCCTGATCTTCGGTGCCGTCAACGTCTATTTTCGGGACGCCGAGAACCTCGTGGACCTGCTGCTGATGGTGGCGACCTGGGCATCGCCGGTGCTCTACGCCTGGACCACGGTGCGGGACCAGCTGGGACAGACCGCCCTGAACATCTACCTGCTCAACCCGCTGACCGTTGGAGTGGAGACCTTCCACTACGCGTTCTGGATGCCGACCGCCGACCAGACGCAGGGGCTGCCGCCCTCCTTCCTTTCGCTCTGGGTCCCGATCGCCCTGGCCCTCTCCATCGCCACGCTGGTCTTCGGGCAGCTTCTTTTCCGCCGGCTCGAGGGCCGCTTCGCTCAGGAGTTGTAGACAATGCCCATATCGATCGACATCAAGAGCATCGAAAAACGGTTCGTGCTGCGCCATACGCGCTCCATGAAGGAGACCTTCCTGTGGCTGCTCAAGGGCAGGCGCGGCGACCTCTATAAGAAGTTCTCCGCCCTCGAAGGGGTTTCCTTCACCGTGGAACAGGGTGAGACCGTCGCCCTCCTCGGCTTCAACGGCTCGGGCAAATCAACCCTGCTCAAGCACATCTCGGGCGTCATGCTGCCCGACGCCGGCAGCGTCCGGACCCGGGGCAGGGTGGCGGGCCTCATCGAGGTCGGTGCCGGATTCCACCCGGACCTGAGCGGGAGGGACAACGTCTTCCTCAACGGCTCGATCCTCGGGATGAGCGAAAAGGAAATCCGGGAGCAGTTCGACTCGATCGTCGAGTTCTCGGAGATCGGCGAGTTCATCGACACCGAGGTCCGCTTCTACTCCTCAGGCATGTACCTGCGCCTGGCATTCGCCGTGGCCGTGCACACCAACCCGGACATCTTCCTCATCGACGAGATCCTCGCGGTGGGCGACGAGCCGTTCCAGAAGAAGTGCCTGGCGAAGATCAAGGAGCTGAACGAGGCCGGGAAGACGCTCGTGGTGGTCAGCCACGATCTCGACATGGTCAGCAAGGTCTGCGACCGCGGGATCGTGCTCGAGCGCGGCCGGGTCGTCATGGACGGCGAAGTGGGAGACGCGATCGCCCACATCCGCGCCAGCTGAAGTCAACACCGGGGTTCCACCCCGGCAACAAAGAATGCGGAGGCCGCTGCGGCCTCCGCATTCTTTGTTTCCACCCTCAATGCGATCCGGGAAGGACCGGGCGGCACCGCAGGCGGCGGCACCGCACGTCCTAGGAGCAGTTCGCCACGCGGTACAACCTGGCATCGCCCTCGCTGTCGACGAGTTCGAGGTTGGCAGCGCCGGCAGCCTCGTCGAAGGCGGGATAGCGATAAGCCTCTTCACGGTCGAGGAGGTAGTAGTCGCCGAAGTCCAGCACATACTCCACGCGTTCCTCGCGGGCAATGGTGCAGGCCTCCGAGCCGGCCGCGGCGTCGTCGAGTTCCTCCGCCAGGACGGCAAGTTCCGGGCGCATCGCGCCGGAGCTCATGTGGTACTGGGTGACACTGCGGCCGCTGATCGCGTAGGCAAGGGAACCCCCGTTCCACGGATTGACGGCGATCACTGCGTCCTCAGGCACCGTTTCGTCGACCCGTTCGAGCAGCGCGAGTTCATCGAGTGACAGGATGGTGGGGTTTCCCTCGAAGGTGTGGTGGGTCCGGGCTTCGAGGACGAATTCATCGATCGCGCCGCGCTGGCTCTCCAGCACGCCCAGGGCCGCCACGACGGCGACCACCGCCCCGGCAGCCACCTTCTGGGCAGTGGAGGGCGTGCGGGGAAACCGCAGCAGACCCTTCCACAGCCAGGCCAGGACCCAGGCGGCACCGAAGGACGCCAGCAGCACCGTAGGGAGAGGAAGGAGCGAGGCGAGGCGCTGCGGATCCTGGTACCAGCTGCCGGTGGCCATAATGCGCAGGGTGCCGCGCGGTTCGGCCGCGGAGATCACATAGAGGGTGACCGCCACCGCGTAAACCCCCAACAGCCAGCCATGCGAGCGAGTCCTGACCAACCGGGCCAGTCCGGCCACCGTGCAGATCGCAATGACGACCGGAATACTCCGGTTATGGGGAGCGCTGGTGACGGCCTGGCCGATCGCACTTGCGTACCGGGTGAACGGCAGCCAGGTGTTGTAGCCGATGAGTAGCGCCTGCCAGATGACGACGAAGCCGGCCACGAAGACGACGGCGGTGAGGGCGGGCGCCAGCAGTCCCCGGGCGCCGTTCCGTGCCAGCCGGATGCCGGTCCATCTCCACCAGGCGAAGACGGCCATCGGCAGAGTCAGGGCCAGCAGCGCAGTGAAACCGTTCGGCTGGGCGAGCCCGAGCGCCGCAATCGAGACGAGCAGGGCCAGCACGACGACGCCGTAGTGCGAGTCCCCCCGGGGACGGATCCGCAGGACGAGCATCACCAGCGCAAGGGCGGCCGGCAGCACCGAGTAGGAGAGAAGATTCGGGTAGAGCGGGCCGAAGTCGATCAGTCCCAGCGGGAACGCGGCAAAGCCCGCAGAGAAGACCCCTGCGAACCCGATCAGCACTGCCCGGGCCCCGAAAACCACGCGGGCCAGGAGCATCACTCCGATCGGCCAGACCACCGACGCCACGACGAGGTTGAGCCCGTTGGTGGCCACCGGCACCGGCTGGCCCGCGATCTCGGCGAGGAGGGCCGCAAAGCCATGCCAGGCGGCCGGGTAGATGGCGATCTCCGCGGAGGGGTTGAGCATCCGGCCCAGCGTCAGCGTCGACGCATCACCCTGCTCGAGGACCCACCTCACGGCGTTCAGGTGGTACACATTGTCATACCGCTGGGCGATGTTGTCGGGGTGGTCGAAGACCCGGACCAGGTTGTACGCGGATGCAAGGCCGCCCAGGATCAGCCCGGCCGACCCCCCGAGTGCCGTCGCCCGGTCGATCCGGAAGGAAAATTCGCCCCATGCCGCCCGGAAGGCGAAACGCTTGACCACGACCGCCACGGCCAGGAAGACCGCGCACGCCACGAGGAAGCTGGCCAGCGACCAGCGGATTCCGAGCACTGACAACGCAACGGCGGACACCCCGGCCAACGCCACCGAGAAGACCGGTGCGAGGCCGAGTGACAGGGGCCCCCGCACGTTGAGCGCCGCTGAAAGCGCCAGACCCGGAAGGGTGAGCAGTGCTATTGCGACGGTGATGGTTGGGAGCAGATCCCACCAGGACATTGACACTCCTGCAAATGAGGTGCGGCCGCGCTGATCCGCGCGGGCGAAGGGGAAGGATCACCGGGCTCCGGCGAACCTGTTGACGGTATCACGGGCCTGCGCGGCCATGCCGGAACGGGAGAACTGTCGAGGCGGCCGTGCGCCCGCGGTCAGGACTGCGCGGCGGGTCAGCGGCCGGGTTTGCGGCCCATCTCGACCAGGCGCCGGAGGATGCCGCGGACGACGGCTTCGTCCGCTTCCGAGCTCAAGGCCGGCGCTGCACGGTGGGCGTTCGCCTTGAACCCGGCAACGTCGTCGGACGTAAGGCCCGCCAGCGTTTCCTTGAGTGAGTCCGGGCCGAAGTCAGCGGTGATCCGGCCGAGGTCGTGCTGCCGGATGAGCCGTGCAATTTCCTCCGATGGTCCAAACACCATGCCGAGGCGCGCCTGGACGAAATCGAAGAACTTGTTCGGCAGGGCCAGCCTCTGGTTCGTCGTGGCCGGGGGAAGCTGATAGACCCCGATATCGAACGCGTTCAACGTCGCAGGAAGCGCCGCAGGAGCCACAGGAGGATGGAACGTGATGCGGGGGGAGTCTCCGGCGATCTGCTTGAGCTTGGCCAGGTACTTACCTCCATCACGGGCTTCGACGAGGAACAGATCGAGGGTGAACCGTTCGTCGAGTTCCCGCACTGCGGAGATGAGGCTTTCGATATTCCGGCCCGGCACCGCTCCACCGCTGTGGACCAGCCGGATCCTGCCATCGGCGAGGGCCGACGGCGGCAGCCCGGCATCAGGAAGGGAATTGCGCACCACCTCGGTCCGGAGCCCGAACTGCGCGTCGTAAAGGTCGGCGATCGACTGGTTGACCGTCGTGACGGCCTCGGTCTTGGGAAGGTAGGTCCGGCACACGTAACGCATGTGGGGTGCCACCAGCAGGCGCCAGGAGAGGAGCTGGGTGCGTTCCTCCGGCGCCCACTCGTGCATGTCACCCCAGATCGGAGCGCCCCGGCTGACCTTGTGGGCAAGGGGGAGGGCCCGGGCCTCGTTCGCGATCACGACGTCGAACTCCCGGCCCTCGAGCAGGCTCAGCGCAGCATTGACGGCGGGGGCCGCCAGTTCGACCGAACGATGACGTCGTGCCGCCAGCCGCGCCACCCCCGAAACGGTCTGGGGGAGGGACGGAAGCGCGGAGTCGATCTCCAGGTGTTCCTTCACTCCCGGCGGCCGGCTTCCGTAACCGAGCGTCGTGACGTCTCCGGCCTCAGCGAGCAGTCCGAGCTGGCGCAGGACCCGCGAGTCGGCGGAAATGTCCGAAAAAGAAATGCAAAGTATTCGGGGGGCCACTCGTTCAGAGCTCCGCGGGGATAGATTCATTCATGAATTCAGCTTACTTGGTCACCTATCCCGCCCCGGCCTCCGCCCGGCTGTCGATGTGTCTCCCGGGGGCCGTTATGCGATACTGGGCTTGTGAGTCGTACCTGGATTGTGATCCCGCTGTTCAACGAGGCCTCCATCATCGGCTCAGTAATTGAAGACCTGCTCCCGGTGTTTCCCCACGTCGTCTGCGTGAACGACGGCAGCACCGATGCCTCGTCGGAGGTGGCGCGGGCCGCCGGAGCGGTGGTGGTCAACCACCCGGTAAACCTCGGCCAGGGAGCGGCCCTGCAGACCGGCCTCGAGTATGCGCTGCAGGATCCCGACATGACGAGCGTGGTGACCTTCGACGCCGACGGCCAGCACCGCGTGTCCGACGCCGCCGACATGGTGGCACGGCTCGAAAGCGGCGAGGCCGACGTCGTCCTCGGCTCCCGGTTCCTGGACGGCCGCACCCAGATCGGTGCCCTGAAGAGACTCGTGCTGCGGACAGCCGCCCTTCAGACCCGGTGGAGCACGGGAATGCCGCTCACGGATGCCCACAACGGCCTGCGGGCCTTCGACCGCGGCGTTGCCCAGAACATCCACATCACCCAGAACCGCATGGCGCACGCCTCGGAACTGGTCCAGATGATCGCCTCTATGCAGCCGCGGTGGACCGAGCATCCGGTGGAAATCATCTACACCGACTATTCAAAATCCAAGGGGCAATCCCTCCTCAACTCCGTCAATATTGTGGCGGACCTGCTCTTTAGGTAATTCACATGCTAATCGTCGTTCAGCTTGTCCTGGTTCTCGTCGTCGTCGTGTTCTCCCTTGTGCTCATTCGCGGGGGATCGAATGCAAAGCACATGGCCATCCGCAGAATAATGATTCTGCTGTTCGCGTTCGCCGCGGTGCTGTCCATCTTCTTTCCCACGATCCTGACGCAGGTGGCGGGGATCGTCGGCGTCGGCCGGGGCACCGACCTCGTGCTCTATGCCCTCATCGTTTCGTTCCTGGTGTACATGTCGACCACGCACCAGCGCTTCCGTTCCATGGAGACGACCCTGACGAAGCTCGCGCGACGCATCGCGCTGGACGAGGCCGAGCGTCCCTGGGAGCGGAAGGATGAAACGGATGCCTCCGGCGGACGGTACTGACCCCACGGCACGCCCGGCCGGGACCACCGCGTCCGATCTCAAGGTGGTGCACGTCAACGACTGCGCCTTCTACGCCCAGCGGATCCTCGCGAAGGCATCGGAGCAGGAACTGCCCTGGAGCTTCTACCCACGGGCCGTCGCCGGCTATCCGCTGACAGGCCTCAACGGCCGCGCGCGGTATGCCCTCGATGGAGCGGCGTGGCTTGGCGGTCTGGCCCGCCGGGCCGTCTCCTCGGACC
Organism: Arthrobacter zhaoguopingii; assembly: GCF_009828605.1. Lineage (NCBI taxonomy): Bacteria > Bacillati > Actinomycetota > Actinomycetes > Micrococcales > Micrococcaceae > Arthrobacter > Arthrobacter zhaoguopingii. The sequence continues at coordinate 194,319 of NZ_WIAE01000006.1, forward strand.
TGCTTCATATCCACTCCGGAGGCGTCACCCAGCACACCCGGTTCATTCCAAAGACCTACGTGCTCACCCTGCATGGCACCGACATCCGCACCCTTCAATACGATGAGCGGTGGAGGAACACCATCCTGCGCGGCGTCCGGAACGCCGCCGCGGTGATGTACACGACCCCGGACCTGCGCGAGCACATCCTGCCCCACCGGCCCGACGCCGTGTATCTGCCGGTGTCGATCGATCTGACCAAGCTGCCGCCGCCGGTTCCCCGCGAGCAGGGGAGGGCGCGGGTGTTCTTCGTGTCCCGGTGGGACGATTCAAAGAATGCGGCTGGCCAGTTGGAGACAGCGCGCCAGCTTGTCCTGCGGAGCGGTGGCACCTTCGACGTCTATGGGCTGGACTGGGGGCCCATGGCCGGCGAAGCCGAGAAGGCCGGTGTGAAGCTCGTTCCACGAATGAGCCATTCCGACTACCTTGATTTCCTGAATGCATCAAACATTGCGGTCGGCCAGGCCGCTGGCATTCTTGCCGCGAGTGAACTCGAGGCAATGGCTTTGGGCGTGCCCCTTTACATTTCGCTCACCCCGGGCCTGTATCCGGACGACATTCCGGTGGGCCGCGAACCGGCCGAGTCACCCGCTGCCATGGCCGAGCTGATTGCCACAGAACTGAAGGACCAGGACGTTCTCGAGCGGCGGGGCGCGCAGGGGCGGCAGTGGATCGCCGAGCACCACGACCCCGCACGGGCCGTTGAGGTTCTGCGGGAGATCTACGCCGCCGCCTCCAGGTAGCACTTCCGGACGGTCGCTGGAGCGCCGCGGGGCCGGGCTTGTATCCTCGCGGCGAGGCCCGGTCCGCCTTCCGCCCGCAACCCCTGTCCGGGAGAGACGGGGCCGGGGTTGCGCCGTAGCCGGGCCGGTTAGCTCAGGCCGGCCAGCTGCGCCTGCCGTGCGAAGTCGGGGACGGCGGCGACGACCTCATCGAAGGTCCCCTGGGCGACGATCCGGCCGTCCTGCATGAAGAAGACGATGTCCGCCGAGCGGATGGTCGAGAGGCGGTGGGCCACCGTAATGACAGTGACTTCGCCGTGGAGTTCGCGGATCGCGGTGGTGACAGCGGATTCGGTGGCCGTGTCGAGGGCGCTCGTCGCCTCATCCATCACCAGTACGTCCGGTTCGTTGTAAAGGGCCCGGGCGATGCCGAGGCGCTGGCGCTGTCCTCCGGAGAGGGCGAGCCCGCGCTCGGCGATCAGGGCGTCCCGCCCGCCCTCGCGGCTCATGACAACGTCGTACATCTGGGCCCGCCGCAGGGCCGCCTCCACCTTGGCGTGATCGACATTCGCCGGATCCCAGGACAGGGCGACGTTCTGGCCGACCGACGCGTCGAAGAGGGAGACGTCCTGGGGGACATATCCGATCCGCTTCCGCCACGATGTCAGCACCCGGTCCATGCGTTCCGAGTCCACCTCGATGTGACCGGCGGTGGGCTTCAGAAGCCCGAGCAGGATGTCGATGATCGTCGATTTGCCCGCCCCGGAGGAGCCGACGAAGGCGACGTGGCTGCCCGCGGGGATGGTTGCGTTCACGCCGCGCAGGGCGGGCTGGGCCGCACCGGGGTAGGTGAATCCTACGTCCCGCAGCACGATGTCGACGCGCTTCGACGTCAGGTCCTGCTGCGGGTGCTCCTTCGAGCTTTCCGCCAGGAGTTCTTCGCTTTCCCGGATGTCCGTGGCGACCTGCAGTGCAAAGGCCGAGTTGGAGTTGACCTGCGACTGGACCGCCTGAAGCCGGGTCAGGGATGGGACCAGTCGGAAACCGGCGACCGCGAACAGGCCGACGGCGCTGACGGCGCCCTCGGTGCCGCCGCTGGCCAGACCGACTCCTCCCACCAGGAGGAATCCGACAATCAGGGCCGACTCGAGCACGTAGCGGGGCACCTGGGCCAGGAAGACCGAGTTCGCGCGGGCCACGGAAGAGTGGCTGCGGGTCTCATGGACCTGGGCGCGCACTTCGGAGGCCCGATCGGCGAGGGTGATCTCCTTCAGCGCGGCCAGCGCCTCGGTGAGGATTTTCACCGTCTTGGCCGACCACCTCAGGTTCTCCTGGCCCATCCTGACCGACAGCGGGGAGATGACCCGGGCGAGCAGCATTGCGACGAGACCCAGGTAGAGAACGCTGACCAGGGCGATAAGCGGCTGCGCCACAACGAGCACCACGGCGACAGCGAGGAGGGTCCCAAGTTCGCCGAACAGAGTCATTGCGGGAATGAGGACGCCGGCGACGGACAGGCCCACTCCCACGTCGACGGTCCGCACCAGTTCGCTTGAATTCTTCTGCAGGCGCTTCTCCCAGGGCGACGACAGGTAGGAGGCAAGGAGCCGATCACCAATCGCAACCTCGTGCTTGGCGAACCGCGCGGTGGCGGACCGCAGGATCATCACGGCGAAGACACCCTTGGCGACGACCAGCGTGCAGGCGATCCCCAGCAGGGTGAGCAGCTGGCTCTGCTCACCCACGTTCCCCAGGACCGGCAGCTGCACGTCCGCCCCGCCCACGAGGGACGGGAGCAGGACGGCTATGAGCCCCAGGGAGACGATGTCCAGCAGTGACAGGCAGGCCGTAGCGATCCCGTAGCCAATGAGGAACCTGCGGCTTCCCGAGGGCAACGTCGCAAGGAGGGGCCGAAGGGTATTAAGGAGATTTTTCATTCTGCCACTCACAATACTCGAAGCGGCGATTGTCCTTCCCCGGGTGCCTGTGCACTGCCGATGCTGGTTTAGAGTTTTCCGGCGGGTTTTGCGGGGTTGTAGCCGGCGTTGGTGCCGTGGGTGCCGGCGTAGAACCAGAGGGAGCCGTCGGGGCGGGTGGCGAGGAGGTCGGCTTTGGTGTCGCCGTTGAAGTCGCCGGGGCCGGTGATGGTGGTGAAGGTGGACCAGACGGTGGTGCCGATCCGGACGGCGGGTTTGTAGCCTTCCTGGGTGGTTGAGGCGGCGCCGGTGCCGGCGTAGAGCCAGAGGCTTCCGTCGGGTTTGCGGGCGAGCAGGTCGTTGCGTTTGTCGCCGGTGAAGTCTCCGGGGGTGATCACGTGGTTGAAGCCCTGCCAGCCGCTGCGTCCGATCTGGACCGCGGTTGAGTAGCCTTCGCTGGTGGCGCTGATCGTGCCGGTGCCGGCCCAGAACCAGAGGGTGCCGTCGGTTTTGCGTCCGAGCAGGTCGGGCCTGCCGTCACCGTTGTAGTCGCCGGGGGCCATGAGCTGGGAGAAGCCCAGCCATCCGCCGGCACCGATTTTCCGTCCGGGTTTGTAGCCTTCGCTGGTGGAACTGACGGTTCCGGTGCCGGCGTAGAACCAGAGGGAGCCGTCCCGGTGCCGGGCCAGCAGGTCGGGGCGGCGGTCGCCGTTGAGGTCGCCGGGGGCCAGGACGTCGATGAAGGCGTTCCAGCCGGAGCTGCCGATCCGGATGGGGGTGCCGTAGCCGCCCCTGCCGTTGCCGTTGTAGAACCACAGGGATCCGTCCGTGCGGCGGGCGATGACGTCCTTGGTGCCGCTGGCGTTGAAGTCCCCGGGGCCCACGACGGTGTTGTAGCCCTGCCAGCCGGTGGAGGCGATCCGGGTGCCGGGGCGGTAGCCGTCGTCCTTCATGGCGGTTCCGGCGAAGAACCACAGGCTCATGTCGGCCTTGAATCCCACGAGGTCGGTCTTGCCGTCGCGGTTGAAGTCGCTGGCTCCGACGATGTCGGTGTAGCCGGCCCAGCCCGAGGCGATCTTCCGTCCGGGCAGGTACCCGGTGCTGGTGGTGCTCACGTTTCCGGTGCCCTGGTAGAGCCAGAGGCCGCCGTCGGGTTTGCGGGCGAGCAGGTCAGCGCGTCCGTCGCCGGTGTAGTCCCCGGCGCCGGAGAGCAGGTTGAAGGCCGTCCAGCCGCCGGTGCCGATCCGCACCGGGGCGCTCAGCAGGGCCGGGCTGGTGCCGGTGCCGCGGTAGAGCCAGAGGGTTCCATCGGGCTTGCGGGCGATCAGGTCCGCCCGGCGGTCACCGGTGAAGTCCCCGGGGGAGACCATAATGTCGTAGATGTTCCATCCCGAGCCGACCTTCGCGGCCGGTTTATAGCCCTGGGAGGTGGACGAGACGGCGCCGGTGCCGGCGTAGAACCACAGGGTGCCATCGGTCTTGCGGCCGATCAGGTCCGGGCGTCCATCGGCGTTGAAGTCCTGGCCGCCGATGAGCTGGCTGTAGATGCCCCATCCGGAGCCGATCTTCACCGGGGCCCGGAACGAACCGGTGCCGGAGCCGTCATGGAACCACAACGTCCCATCCGGACGCCGGGAAACCAGGTCATGGGTGCCGTTACGGTTGAAATCCCCGGCATTGACCGCAGCCAGGGTCTTATCCAACACCACCGGCGCAGGAGCAGGAGCAGGAGCGGTATAGCCGCCCCTGACGAACCGGTCGAATGCTGCGGCCGTCCCGTTCCACCGGTTCCAGTCCCCGACTACCGGCCCATCACTGGTGTACTGCCAGAGGCTGTCCACCCGCCACCCGGCCGGAAGGGGGCCGGCGCAGCAGTTGTTGTAGGAGGCGACATGGAGGGGGTGGTTGGCGAAGGCGGTGCTGTATCCGGTGCAGCGGTTCCACCAGTCGGTGGTGGTGTAGATCATGGGCAGGCGCCCGGTGCGGCTCAACATGGTGTTCGAGAAGTCACGGATCCAGTTGACCATCTGGGCCGGGCTCATGTTGTAGCAGGTGTTGCCGAGCTCCGGGTACGGGTTGTACTCGACGTCCAGGAGCGGAGGCAGGGTTTTCCCGTCCGCGGACCACCCTCCGCCGTTGCGGATGAAGTAGTCGGCCTGCGCCGCACCACTCGAGACATTGGGGATGGCGAAGTGGTAGGCGCCCCGGTCCATCCCCGACACTTCCGCCCCTTTGTACTGGGAGGCGAAATAGGGGTTTTTGTAGACGAGTGCCTCGGTAGCTTTCGTATAGGCGAACCGGGAACCCTGACGCCACGCGGCCGCCCAGTCGACGTTGCCCTGGTGGCTGCTCACATCCACCCCCAGGATTCCTGCGGGTTTCCAGTAGTTGACCAGGGGCTGGAAGGCGGTCCTGGCCATCGGGAAATCGGTGGCCGTGGACTGGTTCATGACCCCCGCCTGGTCGGCTTCGGGAACGGCCTGGTCCGCGCCGGGCGCGGCTCCGTCACCCGAGGTCGACCGTTCCTCCTGCGCAATCTGGGTGAGCTCCTCGTCGGTGGGTACCTGCGGGTCTCCGGTCTCCGCAATGCGTTCGACTCCCTGGCCCAGACTTGCTCCAAGGGGGCCGATGAGGTCCGCCAGTGCGGACGCGTTCCGGGCCAGTTCCTCAGGCGACATTTCTGCGGCATCGGTGGGCGCCTCGTCATTCCCGCCGGGGACTTCGTCGGGGCCCGGCGTCTGAGGCGCAGGCTGCGTGGGAGCGGTGGGGCCTTCGGCCGGGGAAGTGGGATCGGGTGCCGGGGATGGAGAGCTTTCCAGTGGAACTGCCGGCACCGGCACCGGCGCCGTGCCGTCGGCCGGGGCCGGTTCGGGGGACGTCGTCGCTTGCGGTTCCGACTCGGGCAGGACGAGGCCCAGGGCTGGGGTCGTTCCTCCTACCAGCGCTGCCGTGAGGAGGGAGGCGGCCAACACGTTGGCCGGGCGGGTCAGTTTCACAGGTCATTCTCCAGATTGCACAGGTGCTCGACCGGAACCCGGAGGCTGCCCCAGGCGGAGGAGACCTCCGGGCCGGTCGAGTGGGTAGATGGGGGCATGGTTTAGAGTTTTCCGGCGGGTTTTGCGGGGTTGTAGCCGGCGTTGGTGCCGTGGGTGCCGGCGTAGAACCAGAGGGAGCCGTCGGGGCGGGTGGCGAGGAGGTCGGCTTTGGTGTCGCCGTTGAAGTCGCCGGGGCCGGTGATGGTGGTGAAGGTGGACCAGACGGTGGTGCCGATCCGGACGGCGGGTTTGTAGCCTTCCTGGGTGGTTGAGGCGGCGCCGGTGCCGGCGTAGAGCCAGAGGCTTCCGTCGGGTTTGCGGGCGAGCAGGTCGTTGCGTTTGTCGCCGGTGAAGTCTCCGGGGGTGATCACGTGGTTGAAGCCCTGCCAGCCGCTGCGTCCGATCTGGACCGCGGTTGAGTAGCCTTCGCTGGTGGCGCTGATCGTGCCGGTGCCGGCCCAGAACCAGAGGGTGCCGTCGGTTTTGCGTCCGAGCAGGTCGGGCCTGCCGTCACCGTTGTAGTCGCCGGGGGCCATGAGCTGGGAGAAGCCCAGCCATCCGCCGGCACCGATTTTCCGTCCGGGTTTGTAGCCTTCGCTGGTGGAACTGACGGTTCCGGTGCCGGCGTAGAACCAGAGGGAGCCGTCCCGGTGCCGGGCCAGCAGGTCGGGGCGGCGGTCGCCGTTGAGGTCGCCGGGGGCCAGGACGTCGATGAAGGCGTTCCAGCCGGAGCTGCCGATCCGGATGGGGGTGCCGTAGCCGCCCCTGCCGTTGCCGTTGTAGAACCACAGGGATCCGTCCGTGCGGCGGGCGATGACGTCCTTGGTGCCGCTGGCGTTGAAGTCCCCGGGGCCCACGACGGTGTTGTAGCCCTGCCAGCCGGTGGAGGCGATCCGGGTGCCGGGGCGGTAGCCGTCGTCCTTCATGGCGGTTCCGGCGAAGAACCACAGGCTCATGTCGGCCTTGAATCCCACGAGGTCGGTCTTGCCGTCGCGGTTGAAGTCGCTGGCTCCGACGATGTCGGTGTAGCCGGCCCAGCCCGAGGCGATCTTCCGTCCGGGCAGGTACCCGGTGCTGGTGGTGCTCACGTTTCCGGTGCCCTGGTAGAGCCAGAGGCCGCCGTCGGGTTTGCGGGCGAGCAGGTCAGCGCGTCCGTCGCCGGTGTAGTCCCCGGCGCCGGAGAGCAGGTTGAAGGCCGTCCAGCCGCCGGTGCCGATCCGCACCGGGGCGCTCAGCAGGGCCGGGCTGGTGCCGGTGCCGCGGTAGAGCCAGAGGGTTCCATCGGGCTTGCGGGCGATCAGGTCCGCCCGGCGGTCACCGGTGAAGTCCCCGGGGGAGACCATAATGTCGTAGATGTTCCATCCCGAGCCGACCTTCGCGGCCGGTTTATAGCCCTGGGAGGTGGACGAGACGGCGCCGGTGCCGGCGTAGAACCACAGGGTGCCATCGGTCTTGCGGCCGATCAGGTCCGGGCGTCCATCGGCGTTGAAGTCCTGGCCGCCGATGAGCTGGCTGTAGATGCCCCATCCGGAGCCGATCTTCACCGGGGCCCGGAACGAACCGGTGCCGGAGCCGTCATGGAACCACAACGTCCCATCCGGACGCCGGGAAACCAGGTCATGGGTGCCGTTACGGTTGAAATCCCCGGCATTGACCGCAGCCAGGGTCTTATCCAACACCACCGGCGCAGGAGCAGGAGCCACCGTGGAAGTCAGTGCGGTGATGGTGATGGAGGCACTGGTTGTTCCGATTGAGTTGATGTGCACGCGGGTGCCCCGGTGCGTCGTGAAGATGGATCCGGCCTGCCACGTGTGGTTTTCGTTGTAATAACCGACCCACCTGCTGTTGGGGGTCAGCACCACCGACGCATTGCCGTTCCACCCAAGGTGGTCCTTCTTGATGATCTTGACTCCACGGTTACCGCCGACGGCGCTGCTGGCATCCCGGCCGACGGGCAGGCGCAGTTCGATGTAGTAGACCTCGCCGCTGCCCGGATCGGTGAATTTCACGGCCCGGTTTGCCTCGCCTCCGGCCCACGCCTTCAGCGTGTACTGTTTCGATCCGCTCGCAATACCGGCGTTCCGTATTTCATCACCGCGGCCAAAGCCACCGAATTCATACATGAAAGAGTTGATCATTGGGGTATGGAGCTGGGCGAAGCCCATGATGTCGAGAGTGTCGCCGTATTCCCAGGACCTGCAGGCGGGATCGCCCCACTGGGCTCCCGTAATTCGAGCGACGTCGACGCGTCCGTTGGTGCAGTTCAGGGAATTCGAGTGGTGCAGGCCCAACACGTGACCGAATTCGTGTGAAACCACGTTCTTTGTCGTCGCCGAGGGGTAGGGCATGATGACGCGGCCGCTTGTGGCGCTGTCGGTGAATCCGCCACCCAGAATTCCCCAGCTTCCATATGAATTCAGGTCCCGGTGCGGAATGAAGAGGACCAGCGCTTCATAGGGGTTGTACTGCCAGTTCAGCTCTTTCGTCACCGTGGCCATGATCTGGTCGTAGGAATCGGTGTGCTTGGCCCTCGAAGCGAATCCCCTCACTTCGGAAACGGTGGTGATGGAGAGCCGGCCCATGGACGCCGAGCGCCAGTATGAATCCGCAGCCGCAATTGAAGCCCTGGCGGCGTCGAGGTTGATGGCGTTTACATCCGCCAGGGTCTTGTCGGCGAGCTTCACCGTTACAAGCTTCACCTTGAAGTTTCCGTAGCGGGGTCCGAAGGCGGCGGCCCCGAGCTTTCCCTCTTCATGCCCATGTTCGTGGGCGGCCTCGTGCGGCTCGGGGTGGTTTTCTCCGAGCCTGGGATTCGTCCCGGGCTCGAGCAGGGGGTTCCAGTCGAGGTCGGGGACGAATGACGTGATCTCGTCCTCTGAAGGAGCAGTGGTTTCCGCGGTCGGCTGGGGGTCCGCCGGTGCCGGAGCCTCGGACGCCGGTGCCGAAGGAACCGCAGGTTCCTGTGTGGCGGCGGGAGACGGAGGTCCGACCGGCGCCTCACCTGCAGGGTCGGGAGCGACGCCCGGTTCGATCTGAGATTCCGAGACAGGAGGCGCCACCGGAGTGGGTTGAGTCTGTGCCGTGGCCGTCAATGGAGCTGCGCCAAGGCAGATTGCCATCGAAAGGGCCGTGGAGCACAAGATTCTACTGAGGGAGGCAAATGTCACGGGTTCTCCAGATTCCAGGCCAATAGGCCAGGGCGAGCGGTCCCATGAAGACTACAACGGCGTTACAGCTGTGACTATTGTTTCTTGTGTGAAAAGCTATCTTATTTGCTAATCGCGGCATTTTGGTGTGAAGGATGGGGCGTGTCGCTCATTGTCAACCCCTCTTGGGAAGAATCTTGGCTTTTCTTGCCCTCCGCAGTCGGCCCATCAGATGACCTTGAAACATATGGTTTTAGCGACGGGTGACTTCGTTGCGGTGTACTCCTTGCTGACGGTGAACGAATAGCAGGAGTTTCGGGTGACAGTGACAGCAAAGGCAATGTTTCCCTGGTGGCCCGTCGTCTTTCTGCTGCTGTACGAGCCGTTGACCGAGAGTTTCACCGTCTGATTCACGACGGGAACGGCGGTCCCGGAGAGGACAGTCGAGCGCAGGTAGACCGTTGATCCTTTGCGCACGGTCGTTGTGAGGCGGGTCCCTTTGCTGTTGAAGATACCGATGCTGCTGATTGAGGCTGTCGGCCGCCATTGCATCGAATGCAGGGTGGCATTTTTCGCCAACCGCATTGACCACATGCCCAGCTGCGCGTACTGCGTCCTAAGGGTGACATTCCCGCTGACGAACGCAGCATCCTTAAGTGCGTTCTGCGCATGGACCGACGGGACGAGGGACTGCTGCCTCACCCGGCCGGTGAGGTCGAAGTACGCGGGAAATGCGGGAGGTTTCGCGAGCCAGCGCGCCATTCCGTCGTCGAGCCATTTCCTGCCGTACAAGGTGACCGCTGACTCGAAGGTGTAGGCGTTGTGGTTCGCGTCCTGGACGGGGAGCCGGCCGAAGGGAGGCTTTCCGGAGGGAAGGTAGAGGTAGGCCCAGCCGCCGAGGGTTTCGTTATAGGTGTTGATGCCGAGCCACTTCAGCTGCGACACCACCCGGTAGGCCTGCGCCAGCCTGGTCGGGTCGTCGTCAAGCACGCCCGAATCCGCCACCTTGCTAAGGAAGGCCGCGGCCCCGAGGGAGACGTTCACGACGCATCCGGATTTTGAGGCACGATCCGAGGGACTCTTCGAATAGGCCATGCACCGTCCATTGGGGGTATCGTCGATCGGCGTACTGAGGAGGGAGTCCACCGCCTCGACCAGCTTCTCTCTGGGCACGGCGCCGGCGAGGTGCCCGGCGAGCAGGACTTCCCCGACATGATCCGCCGTGGAGACGGTGTAGGTCGTGGAAGCGGGGTTGACAGAGCCGTCGCCGAAGGCGTCCCAGGACTTGCCGAGCCCGTACCCGCCGTCGGCCTTGTTCAGGCTGTAGACCTTTGCGAGGTACTGCTGGGTCGTCGGGTGCTGCCACCCGCGGTATTCCGCTGCCATCCGGGCCTGATAGGCGTACGTCCAGGAGGCATATTCCTCCTGTCCGTCCGGGTCGCTTTCCATCCGGTTGAACATGTCCCTCGCGATGGAGTTCCAGCCGCTGCGTGATCCCGCTTCGGTGGGTGTTGGCGGGATCTCTTCGACCGGAGCCACAGGCACTGTGGCGGCCGATACCTTCACCGCGCGGGCGTAGCCGGTTTTTGATCCCGTCACTTGCACCGTAATGCGCTTGCCCACCACGGCGGACGAGGGGACATAGGACGTGGAGGTCGCGCCGTAGAGCCGCACGCCGTTGGCGTACCAGGCATAGGTGAGGGACACCGGCGACGGACCCCAGGTGCCGACGGATGCTGTCAGCTTCGAACCGGCAATCACGGCGCCGGTGATCTTCGGCACCGGGGAGACCAGCGGAAGCAGGACTGCGGCGGTTTCCGGGGAGGTGCGGGTGCGGGTCACATAGCCGGGCTTCTGGCCGGTCACCCGGACCGTAAGGCGCTTTCCCGCATCGTCGGGGGAGGGTACATAGGTGCTTGACGAGGCGCCCGGGATCGCCGCGTTGTTGGCATACCAGGCGTAGGTGAGGGTTACCGGCTCCGGCGCCCAGGCGCCGGGGGAGGCAACCAGTTTCGACCCAGCGACGGCGGCGCCCTTGATGACGGGCACCGGCGCGGTGAGCAGTCCCCTCACCGGTTCGGTGGGCGTGGAGGTCGACGTGGCCGGGGTATAGCCGGGCGCCGACGCAGTGACGACAACGCTGATCCGGTGGCCGATGTCCTCCGCCGTGGCAACATACGACGCGCCTGCGGCGCCGGGGATGACGGTGCTGCCGCGCCGCCATTCATAGGTGATGGTGGCGGGCACGGGCCCCGGGTCCCCAAGGACCGCGGTGAGGGTGCTCCCCACTTCAGGGGTACCGGAGATGGTGACTGTTGGTGCCACAAGGCCTCCCGGCTCCACCACTTCGGCCAGCGGGTGAACCGAGACGCCGTCGATCCAGCCCTCCCTGGACAGCGTCGCCCGAACGGAAATCTCCTGGCCGAGATCTTCGGGCTGCAGCGTGTAACCCGGGTTGATGGCGCCGTCGATCGGGACGGAGCCGCGGAACCACTGAAGCGACAAGGTGGCGCCGGCCGTGTAACCGGAGTGCTCGAGGGTGACTGTCTGGCCAACCTGGCTGAGCCCGTTCAGCTGAGGTGCTTCAGAGAAGGCCGGAGTCGGCTTGCCGAAAAGGCTGAACCCGCTGCTCTGCGTGGTGGGGTCTTCCGTGTCGGCCTCCTCTTTCGAGAACCAGCCCACTGCCGTCGCGGCCTTCATGGCGTCTTTCCACCCGGCGTCCTCGGAAAGGGGCGGCTCAAGGAGGGACGCGAAGTAGCTGTCCAGGAGTTCCGGAGCCGGAACCGGAGCGGAACCCTCCTGCTCGAAGTAGGACAACGGCACGGGAGTCAGCGCGTGGTCGAGTTCGAAGGCCGCAATCTTCGGGGCCTTTTCCTCGTCGGTCAGGCCGTGGACGGCTTCGAGGAACACTCCCGCGTCGTCACTCAGTTCGACCGGCGCAAACTCCAGCTCACTCCTGGCCGAGTTGAACCGGGCGATTGCCTCATCGATGGTGGTCGAGGGTGGCTGCTCCTCCGATGGTTCCTCCGACGGCATCGGCTCCGGGTCCGGGGTGGGCTCCGGCTCGGACGTAGGTTCGGACGACGGCGACGGCTCCGGCTCGGCCGACGGCGACGGCGACGGCTCCGGCGTCGGCATCTCGCTTCCGGTTTCCGGGGCCGGGGGCACTTCCTGGGCATTTGCCGGCGTCAAAGATCCGCCGAGGAGGGCCGCGGCGGTGAGCAGTACGACCAGCGCTCTGCCGTGGGCTACGAATTGGTTCGCATTCCCCCATGCTGACTGCCGGGATGCGGGCGTGCGAAATCCGGGCATGGGCGCCCAAGGTGCTGAATTCATTAGTTCCCCAACTAGATGCTCCGAGACCGTTTTCTGCCCGACCGCAGCACCGGAGGTGCTGTTGGACGCTCTTTTGCAGTCGCTTGGGCAAACATCGATGGAGCAATCGGTTGCTTGCCGCAGGCACTTAGCGCGTCGGGTTCTCAGAGAGTAACCCATATTGACGACGGCGGGAGAGCGTTTTTACTTTGCTCCTCTTTGAGGGGCCCTCGTGGAGCGGCGGAAGAAATTTGTCCACATTGCCGAATCGGCACTGGTCCTGCCGCGTGCCACTCCTTAGGCTGATGGTGCGCCGGCTGGGGGTGCTTCTCGTGGAAGTCCTAGGTCGGGGGTTCAGATGGACGCTGTGCGCATGGTCGAGGAGGAAGTGCGCGAGCTGATCCGCCGCCGTGGCCTTGACCCTGCGGAGCAGGCTCCGGAGATCCTGCGCCTGGTCGAGGACGCGGTGAATGACTACGATGAGCGGGCGGTCCTGGGCTCGCTGCCTCCGTTGGGCCACCTCGAGAATGCGCGCAGGCAGGTGTATGACGCCGTCGCCGGGTTCGGGGTGCTGCAGCCGTTCCTTGATGATCCGACGGTCGAGGAGCTGTGGATCAACGCTCCCTCGGAAATCTATGTCGCCCGGGGAGGGGAGTCCGAGCTGACCTCGCTGACCCTGACCGCCCAGCAGGTCCGGGACCTCGTGGAGCGGATGCTGAAGTCCTCGGGGCGGCGCCTCGATCTCTCCTCGCCCTTTGTCGATGCCTCCCTGCCTGACGGCTCGAGGCTGCATGTGGTGATCCCGGATGTCACCCGTCGGCACTGGGCGGTCAATATCCGCCGGTTCATCGCCCGCGCTACCCGGCTGGAGCACCTCATCGGGCTGGGGACGCTGACCCCTCAAGCGGCCCGGTTCCTTGGCGCCGCAGTCGGGGCCGGGCTGAACATCCTCGTCTCCGGCGCCACCCAGGCCGGGAAGACCACTCTGCTCAACTGCCTGGGTGCGGCGATTCCACCGCGCGAGCGGGTGATTACGGTGGAGGAGATCTTCGAGCTGAAGCTGCCGCTGCGCGACGTCGTCGGGCTCCAGTGCCGGCAGCCGAACCTCGAAGGCACCGGGGAAATTCCGCTCCGCCACCTGGTGAAGGAAGCCCTGCGGATGCGCCCGGACCGGCTCATCGTCGGGGAGGTGAGGGAGGCGGAGAGTCTGGACATGCTCATCGCACTGAACAGCGGTCTTCCCGGGATGTGCAGCGTCCATGCAAACAGCGCCCGCGACGCCCTGACCAAGATCTGCACCCTGCCGCTGCTGGCGGGCAAGAACATCTCAAGTGAATTCGTGGTGCCCACCGTCGCATCCTGCCTCGACCTCGTGGTGCACTGCGCACGAGCCGGTGACGGCCAGCGGCAGGTCACGGAGATCATGGCCGTGGGCGCCCGGGTTGAGAACAACATCATCGAGTCCTCGCCCGTCTTTCGGCGGGTCGAGGGCGCGCTGCAGGTCTGCGCCACGGCCATGCCCGCGGAGGAGAAGTTTGCCGCGGCCGGCGTCGATATCGCGGCGCTCCTCGAGGAGGGCCGGTGAGCGCGCTCCTGGGCGTGATGCTCGGGACCGGGCTCTTCCTGATCTGGTGGGCGTGCTGGGGCCCGTCTTCCCGCAGTTCCGCCCGCCAGCGGCGAACCCCACGGTTGCGGGAGCTGCTCGTGCGGGCCGGGGTTGGCTCGGTCTCGGTGCGGGGCCTGCTGGGTGCCTGCGCGGTCACCGGGCTGCTCATCCTCCTGATTGCCGTTGTCCTGATCGGCTCGGTGCCTATCGCTGTCTGTTTCGGCCTGTTCGGCGCCTGGACTCCGTATGCCCTGGTGCGGTGGCGGGCCGCGAAGCGGACGGCGTCGCTGCGGGAGCTCTGGCCCGACGTCGTCGATCACCTGCGCTCCGCAATCCGCGCCGGTCTCTCGCTCCCCGAGGCGCTGATGCAGCTCGCCGACAAAGGGCCGGCCGAACTGCGCGGCGCGTTTCGGGAGTTCGCGGCGCATTACCGGGCGGGTGGGCAGTTCGATGAGTCGCTGAGCAGGCTCAAGGATCGGCTCGCCGACCCGGTGGCCGACCGCATCGTCGAGGCCCTGCGGATGACCCGCGAGGTGGGAGGGTCAGACCTCGGCCGGCTGCTGGGCACCCTGTCCGAGTTCCTCCGCGACAGCGCCCGCACCCGCAATGAACTTGAGGCGCGGCAGTCCTGGACGGTCAACGCTGCGCGGCTCGCCGTGGCCGCGCCGTGGTTTGTGCTGTTGCTGCTGGCAACCCGGCCTGAAGCAGTCCGCGCCTACAACTCCGGTGCCGGAGCCCTGGTCCTGGCCGGAGGCCTTGCGGTCTCGGTTGTCTGCTACCGCATGATGCTGCGCATCGGCGCCCTTCCTCAGGACGAGAGGGTGCTCCGGTGACCGCGCAGGTGGTGGCGGTGTCCCTCCTGGCGGGCGGTGCGCTCGGACTGGGCCTGTGGATGGTGCTCGTGGGGCTGCCGTCGGCGCGAAGCGTCCGCTTCGTGGACCGCATCAGCCCGCAGTTGAAGGTGGTCGACGTCCGGTCCCGCCTGCTCGGAGCGGACGCAGGCCGCCCGGCACTCTTCGGGCCCCTGGGCCGCATCCTGCAGCCGGTCCTCCGTGATGCGGTGCGCAGGCTGAACCGGTTCAATCCTGCCTCGACCCTGCTGGCCCGTCGACTGGTGCAGGCCGGTGGAGGGATGAGCGTTACCGACTTCCGGGCTCAGCAGCTCCTCTGGGCGGCGCTCGGACTCGGTGCGTCCACTGCTTTGGTGGTCCTGGCGGCCGGCTCCGGACGGTCGAACGCGCTCTTCGCTGCGCTCCTGGTTCCCGCCTGCACCGCCGGAGGGTACCTGTTCCGCGACTACCTCCTGACCCGGCAGATCGCCCGCAGGGAGGCGCGGATGCTCGCGGAATTTCCCAGCCTCGCCGAACTCATGGCGCTGGCCGTCAGCGCCGGAGAGAGCGCGACCGGCGCCCTGGAGCGGGTGTGCAGGACGGCCCGCGGCGACCTGGCCGGGGAGTTCGGGCGGGTGCTTGCCGAGACCCGGGCCGGAACGCCCGTCATCGAGGCGTTCCAGGAGTTCTCCCGCCGCACCCAGCTGGCCCCGCTTGCCCGGTTCGTTGACGGGCTGACCGTCGCAGTCCAGCGCGGCACACCGTTGGCCGAGGTGCTGCGGGCCCAGGCGCAGGACGTGCGCGATATGTCCAAACGGGAGCTCATGGAATCGGCCGGAAAGAAGGAGATCGCCATGATGGTGCCGCTGGTCTTCGGAGTGCTTCCCCTGACCGTCCTCTTCGCCGTGTATCCCGGCATTGCGCTGATCAACCTTGGATTCTGAACCGCACGACCGGACAGCCGACCGCTCAGAGAATGGAGACGACAATGGCAAGAGATCGAAACGGTGCCCGCGTCTGGCTGGCCCTCGCCGCCATCTATCGGCGGGTGGTCTCCGACCCCGACGCCGAGCGCGGGGACGTGCCCGGCTGGGTGATGATCACGCTGATGTCGGCGGTGCTTGTCGCTGGGCTGCTGGCACTGGCGGGGCCCGCGCTGCAGGGCCTGTTCGAGGCGGCAATGAACCAGGTGTCCCCGTAGGTGCTCTGGTCACGAGGGCGCCGGAGCCTGGGCGGTGAGGCGGGATCGGCGGTTGTCGACTTCGCGCTGATCGGCGGGCTGCTCACCGTGATTTTCCTGGCGGTGGTCCAGCTGATGCTGGTCCTGCACGTGCGCAACACCCTGATCGACGCGGCGGCCTCCGGTGCCCGGTACGGAACCCTCGCCGACCGGAGTCCCGAGGATGCCGGGCAGCGCACCACCGAGCTGATCACCGCGGGGGTGGGGGAGGACTTCGCTTCGGATGTGACGGTCCACCGCTCGGGGGCCGCGGGGGCGCAGTTCGTGGAGGTCGTGGTTCGGGCCCCGCTTCCGGTGGTAGGTCTGCTCGGTCCGGCCGGGATGCTGGAGGTGCAGGGCCGTGCGGTCCTTCCTTCGTAAGCCCGCCCGGTTCGGGCGGGTCCGCCGGGCACGCTTCCGGCTGGGGGATGAGGCGGGCAGCGCGGTGCTTGAGTTCACGTTCCTCGGCTTGATCCTGCTGGTCCCGGTGGTGTACCTGATCCTGTCCGCGGGGCAGCTGCAGGGCGGATCGTTCGCCGTAGTGGGGGCGGCCGACCACGCGGCCAAGGTCTTCGTGGAGGCCGAGACTCCGGAACAGGGTCAGGCCCGGGCGCGGCAGGCAGCCCTGGTGGCGCTGGAGAACTTCGGCTTCTCCCCGGAGCAGGCTCAGGTCGAGATGTCCTGCGACGGTGTCTGTCTTTCACCGGGATCCACCGTCACGGTCGTGGTCCGCCTGGCGGTGCCGTTGCCGCTGATTGCCACCATGCCCGGGGTGAATGACTCAGCCGTCACGGTGGATTCGAGTGCCACCCAGTCGGTGGAGCGGTTCGGATGAGCCCGGCATGAAGGCAGGAGGAAAGGCCGGACCCGGACGCGGGATCGACTGGGCGGGCGAGGACGGTCAGGTGGGGGTGCTGATCATCGGCTACCTCCTGCTGCTCTTGCTGGTCCTGGCGGTGGTGCTTGCGGCCTCGGCGGTCTACCTCGGCCACTCCCGCCTGTTGTCGGCGGCCGACGGCGCCGCCCTGGCCGCCGCGGACACCTTCACCATCGACTCCTCAGTGGAGGCCGGCCCGCAGCCGGTGCTCGACCCCGGCACCGTGCGGTCCACGGCCGAGGGGTATCTGCAGCGCACCGCCGCCGGGCAGCGGTTTCCGTCCCTGGCCGTGGATCCGGGGACCGGCACACCTGATGGCAGGACGGCGCAGGTGGTGCTCACCGCCGTGGTCCATCCGCCTTTGGTCACCGTCCTGGTGCCCGACGGGATTCCCATCTCGGCCACCGCAGACGCCCGCTCCGAACTCACCCGCTGATGGCACCGCGAAGACGCGTAGAACAACGGTCGAGGAGCAGTGGATCAACGCTTCCCCGGCGATCTATGTCGCCCGCGGCGGCAGACCCACCTTGACCTCGCTGACCCTGACCGCCCAGCAGGTCCGGGACCTCGGAGAGCGGATGCTGAAGTCCGCGGCGGCGCCTTGATCTTTCCTCGCCCTTTGTCGATGCCTCTATGAGGCGGGGTGGACGATGTGGTCGGCGCAGCCATCCGGTGGGCATTCATGTCCATGTAACTCTCCCGCACCAGGAGGCGTTCTCGCTGGGCGTAGATTGTGAACTGGCCCATAGGGTGGTCGCTGGGCGGGACCATATTCCTGACATCCAGCGCCTCCTTGGATGCGATGGCGAGGATGCGGCGGCCGACCCTTCCAAGAGCGCCCTCTGCCCAGGTGTATCGACCGGCGATGTTTGGATCTGAGAGAGCCGGAATGCGAGGTTCTGAACGGCGGCGGCCAGCTCGGCGACATTGAGGCGATCCGCGAGGGCGGCCCCCATGCGGCCTCCTATCGCAGTCCACTGATTCCCCTCGCTGTCGAGGTGCTCGCGGGTAACTCCGGTGGAGGCGATGACGGCGTCTACTCGTGGGTTCGAAGTCATGGCCGATCATGTGTAGGGCGGGGCCGGTCCTGCTCACCGGGCTTGGTGGCGTGGGATAAATTATCTGCGACAGAAAGGCGGCCATGACCACCACCGAGGAAGAGGCCCGCGCGAAGGCGCAGGACTCAGTGAAGCGGCTCAACGAAGAGGAGGACTACCTTCGGCGCCAGGAGTACCTGTCCGATGCGGATCTGCTGGCCCTGCTGGCCAAGACGGTCCGCAGCGAGAAGCAGACCCTGGACCGCTGGCACGCCGAGGGCGAGTTCTTCATCCGGGCCCAGTCTGGGAAGATCCATCTCCCGGCCTGCCCAAGCATGCGCCAAAGGGTCGACCGGGACGCTGCCTGGGCTCCCTACCTTCAGGACCTCGAACGGGTCCGCGACTGGCACGGCGGCGACAACGCACCTGAATTCCCGCACCTGCTCAAGCGGCACCAGGTCGAGGCGCTCAGCAGGTATCAGTCGTGTCCTACCTGCGCTCCCACTCTGGACCACATCGTCAAGCGCCCCGGCAGGAAGGGCTGGACTACGCTGCCGGCCAGGAGCCTCAAGCACCACCATTTCGGCCGGACCTTCTTCACCGAGGCCGGCGATGAACTGGGCGAGCTGGTCCGCATCACGAACATTGCGACGGCGGACAGCCTTGAGTTCAAGGCGGACTTCAACAGTGGACGCTCCACCTCCGACCAGTCCCTGGCCCTGACCTACCGCACCAAAACGCCGGAGGTTCGAGCCGATCAGGAGACCGTGCCAGGGAGGAGAATCGCCGGCCGCCGGGGCCAGCGTGGCGATGGAGACTGATCGGTCCCGCCTGCTCCAGACTGGACTGGTGAGCGATCGGTCGTGGAACCAGGTGCGGGACAGCGAAAAGCCGGAGGGGTGGGTCGAAGCGACCGCCAACGGCTGGGGTGCCCTCGTGGCCTGGGTCGCCGGTCCATCGAACGTGTGCCGCTGGTCGGCGCCTGCCCGTGACCGCCACATCGAGGTGCACATCCTGACCGGCGGTGTGGAAGTACACCAGCCCAGCGTCCTCAGCGATGCTGACCTGGCCTCGATCGACGACGACATCGACTCCTACCTGGCGGACGCCGACGTCCCGCCGCTGCCGCGCGGCTACGGCTGGTACATCCGGCGCCCGGCAGGAATCAGCAGCGACGATGCGTTCTGGTCCGCCATCAACCGCGGCGTCCAAGAGGCGGCACCGGAAGCCGTCCGCCCGCTCGAGCTCCGGCTGGTCCTCGACGGGGTAATGCGTTCCCTGTACGGCTGAGCGGCGACCTGCCGCGTGATCCAGTGCTCGAATGGGTGGCAATACATTGCCTCGCCACTCCGGCGGGCGGACAATTCGGGAATGAGCCAAGCCAGCTTTGGACCCGTCGGTTCTGATGTCGGCGACGTCGTGCGCTTCGGTGAAGCAATGACCGCCCGCATGATGCTCGACGCCCAGTCCTCAGCAGGCGGATTCTCAGTCGTCGAGCACCTGCTGGGGCCGAAGGAGCTTGCTGCACCGCTCCACAGGCACAGCCGCGAAGACGAATTCACCATTGTCACCCATGGGAGGATCGGCTTCCTGCTGGGTGAGGAAGTCTTCTCCGCCGGTCCCGGTGAGCTGGTCCGCAAGCCAAGGAACCAGTGGCACACATTCTGGAACGACGGAAATGAGCCGGCGCGCGTCCTGGAGATCATCTCGCCGGCTGGATTTGAACGCTACTTCCAGGAGATCGAACCGCTCTTTCCCGAGAACGCTCCGCCTGACCTTAAGGCCATGGCGCAGGTGAGTGCCAAGTACGGGCTGCAGATGGACTTCGATTCCCTGCCGGTGCTCATTGAGCGGTTCGGTCTTGCCCGCCCGCTGGAGATGGACGGTGAAGCTCCCAGGTGACGGAGCCCGAGAGCGAGCCTCTGTCCCGAGGATTCAGTAGAGGCCCGTCCACGACAGGTTGCCTCTGCCTTTCGATTTGACTGGTCTCGGCGATGCTGGTGAAGACCTCCACGGCGACGGCGGCGATCTTGGACCGGTCAACGCCCTGGAGCTTCTCCACGCTGGGTAGGAAGCTCTCCGTGAAGCCGTATTCCGCCAGTGGCGTCTCG
This sequence comes from Arthrobacter zhaoguopingii, assembly GCF_009828605.1. Lineage (NCBI taxonomy): Bacteria > Bacillati > Actinomycetota > Actinomycetes > Micrococcales > Micrococcaceae > Arthrobacter > Arthrobacter zhaoguopingii. Next base: position 214,172 of record NZ_WIAE01000006.1, read on the forward strand.
GCCTTTGAAGCGAGTGTTAGCATGCACCGGGGCGAGACTTGACTATTCATATTTCCCCATTCGCACGAAAATTTTCAGCGTTCTCCTAAACGCTGCTTCACTTTCCCGCGCGGGTTGTGACAGATCGGTTGGTGCGCTAAAACTGCATAAAACCTCTGTAATTCCTTGGTTTCGGGTGGCGGGCTACGGGATATCGTGTTTCCGGAGGGAATGTGGGATCGGTGAATGCGCGGTGTGGCGGATGTTCATGTGCTGAAGCCGAACCCGAAGATGATCACCTGGACAATAGGGCGCGCATCTCCCCGACTACGGTGCGGATTTAAGACACCATCCCGGAGGCAGTGGCAGTGGATCGGTGCCCGGAATAAGCGGAACAGCTGGACCTCGTGGTGACACCGTATTGCGCGGGCCTGACCTCTGTATTTCTGTCATTGGAGGACCTCTTAGGCGGGGTTGCCCGCAGGATTTTGGATATGGCGCTTGCTGGAGGCGCCCGAAGGCTGGGAAATCATGAAAATTAAAGCTGGTCTCATCGCCGCGTTCACCGCGGGGCTCCTCTTCACTGGAATTACCGTTCCTGCAGACGCAGGGACCACCTACACCACAAATCTGCGGGCTGCGGCCCGCGCCCTGCCCCTCGCCGCAGAGAACAATCTTGGCTATGACCGGGCCCGGTACTTTGGCAGCGGCTGGATCGACACGAACAGGGACTGCCAGTACACCCGCGCCGAGGTCCTCATCTCCGAAACCAGGGTGGCGCCGACCTACAGTTCCGGCGGGTGCACTGTCACTGCCGGCCGGTGGGTCACGAGCTGGGACAACAAGGTCCACACCTCGCCCACCACGGTGCAGATCGACCACCTGGTCCCGGTGGCCGAGACCTGGGGCTCCGGTGCCCGGAACTGGACGCAGGCCCGCAGGGTCACGTTCTACAACGACCTCTACCCTCACTCCTTGAGCGCGCAGACGAACCTGCTCAACCAGCAGAAGCAGGCCAAGGGCCCCGAGGACTGGATGCCGCCGGCCAACCAGTGCTCCTACATCGCCCAGTGGGTCATGGTGAAGACACGGTGGGGCATGACCGTCGACTCACGAGAGAAGGCATTCCTGGTCCAGAAGGCCGACCAGTGCCCCGCCGCCTCACTCACGATCATCAAGTACTGATCTCCCGCAGCCGCATCCGGGCGGAGCGGTGCCTGGCGGCGACGGACCGCGATGTAAGCGGCGTCCAGTACAGCTCCTCAGTGGGGCGCTTGGTGGCCCGGACGGGCCAGACCGCCTGAAGGGTGCGTGTCCCGGCGGGTTCGCTCGCCGCAGTGGGATCGAGGTGCTTCGCATGCGGCGTCGACGGCGATGGGGTCGCGGGCGGCGCGCGGGGTCCTAGCGCAGGCGCGTCCTGCGAGCGCCTGAGAATTTCAGTCCGTCGTGGTGCAAATGAGAACTACCACCACTGTCAAGGATCACCATCGACTCCGCAGAGGAGGCCAGCCGACGGTCGGTGGTTGACCCCGGCACGGTGAGGTCCACGTTCGTGGAGCGGATGCTGAAGTCTTCGGGGCCAATTGCACCCTCAATTGTGATGAGCCTTCAACCGACCAAGACCCGCGGCCGGCGATAAAATATTCACCTTGGATGAGGTGGTTGGCATGGTGGTTGGCTCGCTCCGCCGGATGGTTCTAGCACTTGGAACATCGCTTGCCCTCTTGTCTGGGTTCGTGACCGTCGCACCGCCGGTTCACGCCGCGCCCCTCTATGGCCACGATGTGTCCTGGCCTCAGTGTCCGTCCTCAGTCGGCGGGTTTGGTTTGCCTCTGCCTCCGGTCTCCACCCAATTCGTCATCATTGGGCTGACGAAGGGTCTGCCCTTCACTGAGAATCCTTGTCTGGCGAGCCAGGTCAACTGGGCCAGAACCAACAACAAGAAGGCCCATGGTTACGCAATGGCTGCGTTTCCCACCGCAGCGCAGTTGAGTACGCACGGTGCCCGGGGACCGTGGTCTGCCACCACCCGGGCCGGACGATTGTCCAACGTGGGCTACGCCGAGGCGAAGTTCGCCGTCGCCAGCGTGAGCCGAGTCGGGTTCCGTCCGGCGGTCGTATGGATCGACGTCGAGCCGCGTCCGGCTCAACCCTGGCCGACGAGCACCGCCGCTCAGCAGCGGGATAATCGGCTCATTATCGAGGGGTTGATGCGCGGCCTCCGTGACTCGGGATTCTCCTATGGGCTGTACTCCTATGCGGCGGGGTGGGCTGACATCACGGGGTCGTGGCGGTTGCCCGGGGTGCCGGTGTGGGCCACCGCCGGCAGGCTCGATTATCCGGGCGAGGCGCTGGATCGGTGCCGGCAGCCCAGCTTCTCCGGCGGCCGGGTGTACCTCTCCCAGTGGTACGACGACACACGGGACTACGATCTAACCTGCGAACCGTACGCCTTCACGCCCCTGGCCGTCCCGGCATCGACCCTCTCGCGGTCCACCGCCGACTTCGACGGTGACTGGAACAACGACCTGCTGGCCCGGGTGACTGCGACCGGAGATCTCCGGCTGTATCGGGGGAAGGGGAACGGGGCGGTATGGGCTGGTACACGCATCGGAGTGGGCTGGGGTCCGCTGAACGCGCTCGAGACACCAGGAGATTTCAACGGTGACGGAAAAGCCGACGTGCTGGCTCGTGAAGCCGCCACTGGGTACTTATGGCTCTACCGGGGAAACGGTACCGGCGGATGGTTGCCGCGGGTCCGGGTGGGAACCGGCTGGAACGGGTTCAATTCCATCGTGGGCCCGGGCGATTTCAACGGAGACCAGTTTGTCGATGTTCTGGCGAGGGAGCGGTCGACCGGGTACCTGTGGCTGTACCGGGGTAACGGTACCGGTGGATGGTTGCCGCGGGTCCGGGCGGGAACTGGCTGGAACTCTTTCAACTCGATTGTCGGACCGGGGGACTTCAACGCTGACGGACGTGTGGACCTCTTGGCACGCGAAACTTCGACGGGATACCTGTGGCTGTATCCGGGAAACGGTACCGGTGGATGGTTGCCGCGGGTCCGGGTGGGAACAGGCTGGAATTCACTGACCGCGGTGATGAGTCCAGGGGATCTTGATGGCGACCGTACCGCCGACGTGGTGGGACGGGACCGTCAGGGCAATCTGTGGCTCTACCGGGGCAATGGGTCAGGCGGGTGGCTGCCCCGGGTGCAGATCGGCAGCGGGTGGAACGGACTCAACTCGATCTTCTGAACTTCATCGCAGCTCCAACGCAAAGAGAGTCCCAACGCACCAACCGGTGGCCACGCCGGCAGCCTTGCCTGCGTTCCGGATCTTTTCACCGCCGCGGTTGCTGCCGCCGGTGAGAAGTCCGAGCCTGAGCCGACGCGGACTTCTCATCTCCGGCGGGCTGCGCACGTGACTTTAGGGTTTGGCGTAGTCCGCGAAACCCTGCCAGTCAATGATCACGCAGGGTTCGTCTCCCAGTACCCAGGCGTCGTGCCCGGGCGCCATGGTGGCGAAGTCGCCCGGCCCATACTCCATTTCTTCGCCGTCGTTCATTACGACCTTCATCCGGCCGGAAACGAAATAGCCCATGTGGGCGGCCTGACAGCTGTCGGTTTTGGCGATCGGCTTGACGTGTTCGGACCAGCGCCATCCCGGATGGAACGTGGCGCGGCCCACGGCGCCCTGCTCCAGGTTGACGAGTTGAAGCTGGCCCGTACCGCCCTCGAAGGGGCGCGTCTCCTCGGGCGAATCGAGGCTTTTTCGAACTAGCCCTGGCATCTTGACCTCCTGTGGATGATCCTGCTCGTTGTTTAGGTTGCGGTGACTGCTCTCTGGTGATTTTCACCTCCTCGGATGGGAATGGAATGCAGCTGATGGTGCCCGCTGCGGAAGGGCCGCCCATGCACTGGGCTGATGCCAAAAGGTATAGACCCGGTCGCCCCTTGCTGCCTAGGGCACATGGTCCCCGGATCAGCCGGGTCCGGGGAGGCCCCGTCGCTGGCCGGGTGTTTTGCCTACTGTTCGGCCATGACCTGCCTATCTTGAAGAAAGTCAGCTAGAGTGCCGGTATGGCACTCCGATCAGACTGGTCCGAACGCGACTGCAGCATGGCCCGCGGCGTTGACGTCCTTGGTGATCCCTGGATCCTCCTGGTGCTCCGGGAGGTGTTCTTCGGGAACGGGCGCTTCGATGCCATGAAGCTCCGGCTGGAAGTGTCCGATTCCGTCCTCACCAGGCGTCTTGCGGATCTCGTGGAGTCCGGGCTGCTCACCAAGAGGGCGTACAACGACGGCGGCCGCACCAGAAGCGAATATGTCCTCACCCCCAAGGGCGAGGATGCCCTTCCGGTCCTGAATGCGGTCACGATCTGGTCCGAGAAACACCTCCCTGCGCCTTCGGAGCAGGCGCATATGTACGTCATCCACTCGGTCTGCGGCCAGCGCACCAGCTCCGCCGACACCTGCACCGGGTGCGGCGAACGGCTGACTGCCGCCACCACGAGTTGGCACAGCCAGACAAGGACCGATGCGCCGGTGGGACTGGCCACCGCCACGGCGCCGTCCGCTGAAGCGACGAAGGCGGCGGCGGTATGAGTGCGGACCGTTCCGTCGACGTCGACGCAACGGCCGCGGAAGCCGGCCGGGGCGCGGCGGTCGGAACCCGCAGCCCCGCCGCCGGCGGCGCCCCCGCACCGTCCCGTCCCCGCCGCTTCCACCCCGCCTGGACTGTTGGCGCCGTGGCCTTCCTCGCGTTGGTGGGTGCCGCCGGCTTCCGAGCGGCGCCGGGGGTCCTGATGGTGCCGCTGCAGGAGGAGTTCGGCTGGTCCACCACCGTATTGTCAGCAGCCGTCAGCATCAACCTCGTCCTCTTTGGGCTCACGGCACCGTTCGCAGCTGCCCTGATGGAGCGGTTCGGTATTCGGGCGGTGACGGCGACGGCGCTGGTGCTGATCGGTGCGGGAAGCGCCCTCACCGTGCTGGTGAACCAGGCATGGCAGATCCTCCTTACCTGGGGCCTGCTGATCGGGCTGGGCACCGGGTCCATGGCGCTGGTCTTCGCCGCCACCATCGCCAACACCTGGTTCGTCAAGAGCCGGGGGCTGGTGATCGGCATCCTCACGGCGGGCAGCGCGGCCGGCCAACTGGTCTTCCTGCCGTTCATCGCTTTGCTCGCCCAGGATCCGGGCTGGCGGCAGGCGTCCCTGCTGATCGCCGCCGGCGCCTTGGCTGTGGTTCCGCTGGTGCTGAAGTTTCTCAAGAACTCCCCCGCCGATGCCGGCGTGCTGCCATACGGCGAAACCGCACCCGCCGCCGGAACACTGATGGATACCCCGGCGCCCGAGACCGGTCCCCGGAGGAACGCCGCGGTCCGCGCTCTGCAGGTCCTCAGGAGGGCCAGCCGCGTCCGGACGTTCTGGGCTTTGGTGGCCGGGTTCGCGATCTGCGGCGCCACCACCAACGGCCTGATCGGCACCCACTTCATTCCCTCGGCGCACGACCATGGCATGCCCGAAACCACCGCCGCCGGCCTGCTCGCCGTCGTCGGCATCTTCGACATCGTGGGCACCATCGCCTCCGGCTGGCTGACGGACCGGTTCAACCCGAGGATCCTGCTCGCCGTCTACTACCAGTTCCGCGGGTTCGGCCTGTTGGCGCTCCCGCTGCTCCTGGGCGCCGAAGTCCAGCCCAGCATGATCGTCTTTGTCGTCATCTACGGTCTCGACTGGGTGGCCACGGTGCCCCCCACGGCGGCTATCTGCCGGGAAACCTTCGGCGCGGACGGCAGCGTTGTCTTCGGCTGGGTGTTCGCGGCCCATCAGCTCGGAGCGGCCGCGGCAGCACTGGGCGCTGGGGCCATCAGGGACGCCACGGGCCAGTACACCTACGCCTGGTTCGGGGCGGCAGCCATGTGCACCATCGCAGCAGTCATCAGCGCCACGATCCGCAAGCAGCGCAACATCGGGCAGCAGGCGACTGAGGGCGCAGCCGCCTAGCCCAAGTCGGTAAAGTCGGCGGGGACGCCATCACCGCCACTGCCCAAGCCCCGGCTGGGCACCTTGAGAATGCGCGCAGGCAGGTGTATGACGCCGTCGCCGGGTTCGGGGTGCTGCAGCCGTTCCTTGATGATCCGACGGTCGAGGAGCTGTGGATCAACGCTCCCTCGGAGATCTATGTCGCCCGGGGAGGGGAGTCCGAGCTGACGTAGCTGACTCTGACCGCCCAGCAGGTCCGGGACCTCGTGGAGCGGATGCTGAAGTCTTCGGGGCGGCGCCTTGATCTCTCCTCGCCCTTTGTCGATGCCTCCCTGCCTGACGGCTCGAGGCTGCATGTGGTGATCCCGGATGTCACCCGTCGGCACTGGGCGGTCAATATCCGCCGGTTCATCGCCCGCGCTACCCGGCTGGAGCACCTCATCGGGCTGGGGACGCTGACCCCTCAAGCGGCCCGGTTCCTTGGCGCCGCAGTCGGGGCCGGCCTGAACATCCTCGTCTCCAAATTTACGTAACTTACATCAAACAGTTTCCTCGCTCTGCGGGTCGCCGCGTAGTGGCGCTCGCGCTTGAGTTGGCAACATAACGGAGGCCACATCGGGCATACCGCGGTCGACACTTGGTCGCGGTGACGCCTTTCTTACGGGCGAGATGCCGCAGCGCTTGCATGAATTAGTTCGACTTACAGGAGCGAGGGTCCGGCCACACACTGGATACTTTCGGAATCGTTTCTGCATCAACACTGAAGGAACATACTATGCTGCTTTAGACGCTTCCTCATAAGATGAGGCCGCAATAGAAAATGCCCTAAGTCCGGAACAAATCACAGGGCCCAATCAACGAGGAATAGTTCTTGACATCTGAGGCGAAGATGGAGCCAAAGCAAGTTTACGCCCGAATTGAAGAAGTAGAGGCGGGAACAAATCAAGTCCTCCTTGACTGTACAGCGGCCAGCTCGCCCACGCTCCTGCAACTCATGAATGAGTCTCACCAGCAGCTGAGAAAGCGGTGGAGGCGTTCCTTCCGTCTCGCCGAAGGGTCAACGAATCTATCCATGGATATTCTGAGCGAAGTTCCTACGGCTATGGTCGTTGCGCAGGTTGAGAACGCGGCGCACTGGCAGGAACTTATGGCAAAGGATACCTGGCTGCAGCTGAAAGTTCCAGCGAATGCATTCGACGCAGAGGAACCAGTGGCCTATCAAGTGGTCGATTTTGAGATCGTTCCTGCAACAATAGCGAGGAAATTGTCTGCAGTCCTGGACATGGTGAACTGGCCTCGGGTTCCTGCGCCGGAACTCCGTGCAGTGCTCGACGAAACCCCCTCAGTCGAGGGAGTAGTCGTGCACGACGTTGGCCAGGGTTCCGCTAATGCACTTTTTGACACCTCCGGCAAGGCGGTCATCTATTTTGACGTCGGCCGAGGCGGGAAGGGGACGTCTGCACGCGCCGGCTTAGATCTATGTGATTGCAACTCTCCGCTGGTGCTTCTTTCCCACTGGGACCGAGACCACTGGGCTGCCGCTAAAGACGGCAAGCAGGGCCTGCTAAAGAGTCGCTGGGTGGTTCCGAGCCAGCGAATTGCTGGAACTCATGCGAAGTTTGCAGCACTGATCCTGCAACAAGGAGGGTCGATATTTGTCGTGAAACGAAGTTCTAAACCAGGAAGAAATTTGCCCTCTGGACAGCGCATCGACCTGAAATACGGGAAGGGGGCGGACCGTAACAATGGAGGATTGAGTCTCACGCTCACTTGCAACTTTTCATGCCCTCCTCACACGCTGTTTTTCCCGGGGGACGCAAGATACGAGATGTGTGATGCACCTCCCCCCGAGGTAGCATTTCTGGTTGCTTCCCACCATGGCGCTGATCCCAAAGGAACCTCAAAACTCCCTCGACCGGCCTCCCGCTTGTCGTCACGACTTGTGTACTCGTTCGGCCCCAACAATAGATATAAACACCCCTTTGTGAAGGCGTTATCTGACCACGCATCTATGGGATGGGACCACACGGGATGGAATCACAGCAGTTGGAATCTTTCAGCCGATGCAGGAAACGTCCGCGCCACGTATACAGATTCCGATGCTAAGCGGCAAAGCATAGTATTTCATGTCCATGGCGGTTTATCAGGCGCACATTTCAAATCGGTTCATGGAGAGACACTGCGGTACTGAGATGGAGAGTAACGTCCCTTCACGCTCGATCTTTCCATGGACCGGTGATTTCTGGGATGGAATGAAGGCCAGATTCAAGTGCGACCTGTTTCACCTGCGGAGCGGTTTCGAATATTTGCTAAATCGCGATGTCGGTCGATGTGGTCCACCTGGTGGCCGGATGCGCGTGGCTCCATGGGCACTGCGACGTCGAGATGGTGGTTGCATGAAGGCCGAGGGAGACCGGACCCGGAAGGTATGGTCACGGCGGGTTTGCCTTCGTGCGTGCTAGCAGCCCGAACCGCTGTTCTCCCTGCGGGTCTCACCGTTCACGACGACAACCTGAGAGTTGGTGCGGCAGGTCTCGCCATTCTCGGCGACAGTGTTCTGGCTGCTGAGCTTCGTTACCTTGTCGGTCACGGTGTAGTGGGTCTTATAGTCGAACGATGACTGACCGATGGTCGTCTTCTCGCGGGTGTTGGTCGTGTAGTGGCCGTCGGCATTTCGGGTCACGCCGCGGCGCTCGTAGGTGAATGAGCCATCGGGGCTGCTGAATTCGACGTGCTCCACCTGGGCGCGGTTGCTGCCCGGGTCGGACGGCGCGGCCAGGGCCGGCGAGGCAGTGACGGCGAGAACGAGGCCGGCGCCTGAGGCGACGACCAATCGGGTCAGATGTTTCATGGTTGGGGGTCCTTCCGCTTCTCTGTCGGACTGCCCCCAGCACCAGTGACCGAAGCCTAAGGGCCGCGGACAGTTGCGTCAACGAATTGTTTTCCCCGGGCCGCCCGCGCATACGCGAACTCGACATCACGCTGCCCGGAAGGTCCTGGCACACCAAGTCCTTTGGGTTTCAGCGCTCCTCGAGCCCCCACGGCGACCCGTAGCCGGCCGGCTCATCGGCAGCCAGCAGCTCGAGGAACGGCCGCGCGTCGAAGGCCTCGGGCCCGAGCACGCCCGCGCCCTGCCAGGTGCCGTTCGCGAGCAGCTCCAGTGCGATCACCGGATTCACTGCGGTCTGCCACACCACCGCCTGCGATCCGTACTCGGCCATCGACCACTCGTTGTCCACGACGTGGTAGAGGTACACCGCCCGGGGCTCGCCGTTCCGGCCGATTCCCGTCACGTACACGCCGGCGCAGGTCTTGCCCGTCATCCGGTCGCCGAGGGTCGCGGGATCGGGGAGCGCCGCGGCGACGACGTCGCGCGGCGCCACGGCGACGCCCTTGACCATCAGCGGCTCGGTGGAATCAAGGCCCAGCTTGTGCAGGGTCTTCAGCACGCCGATGAACTCATCACCCAGTCCGTACTTGAACGTCACCCTGCGGGCCTTGGTCCAGCGCGGCATGAGGATGACCTCCTCGTGTTCAACGTTGACGCACTCCACGTCCCCGATCCCCTCGGGAAACCGGAACACCTCCGGTTCGCTGAACGGCTCGGTGGTGTACCAGCCGGCCCCGCGCTCGAAGACCACCGGCGGGTTCAGGCACTCCTCGATGGTGGTCCAGATGGAGAAGGACGGAGCGAACGCCGGCTCGCCGTCTGCCCCAGCAACCACGAGGTTGGCGCCGTCGCGCACCGCCAGCTCGTCGATCGAGGAGAACAGCTCGTCCTCCGCGTAGCGCGCGAAGACATCCGACAGCCCCGGCTCCACCCCCATCCCGACCAGGGCCAGCCGGCCGGCGTCCTCCCACTGCTGCGCGAACGCGAACTGCTCGTCGCCGAGCATCACCCCGGTCTTCGCGTACGGCTCCTCCGGGTGCCGGACCGACAGGCTCATCGCCATGTCCAGATAGGTGGCTCCCGCCGCGAAGCAGCCGTGAAAGATGGGGATGACGAACCGGGGATCAACGGCGTTGAGCACGTGGGTGATGCCATGCTCACGCACCAGCGCGGCGACCGCCTCCGCCGACGACGCGTCCACCTGCGCGGCCATCAGGCGGCCGTCGTCGAGCGAATCCACCAGGGCCTGCGGCCGCGCGGGGTCGTAGTCGGCCACCACCAGCAGCTCGAAGAATGGGCGCCGGACGGCGATCCGCACCGCGGCGGACCCGACGCCGCCGGCACCGACGATGAGGATGCGCATCAGGCCAGGCCCCCGTCGACCGAGCGCCTATAGGTGTCGGGGGAGTCCGGCACCAGGACGGGCGTATCGGCGTTGAGGCTCTCGCCGCGGAAGAACGGCTGGGATCCCTTCCGGGTCCGCCAGGCCAGCATCAACACCAGACCGAGGGCGAGGGCGCCGATGCCGACGACGAAGGTGCCTCCGACGCCGAGGAGCACGCTGTACCCGTAGTCGACGTCGAGCATGTCGATCGCCGACCGGATGAACGCTGCCGTCAGCATCAATGCGCCCAGGAGGGGGAGCAGGAACCGGAAGACGAAGTTGCGCCGGGAGGTGAAGAGGTCCCGGCGGAAGTACCAGACGCACGCGTACCCGGTGATGGCGTAGTAGAAGGCGATGGCCAGGCCGAGGGACAGGATCGAGTCGGCGAGGATGTTCTCACTGACGATGGTCATCACCACGTAGAAGGCGACGGCGGCGATCCCCATCACCAGGGTGGAGAAGGACGGCGTCCGGAAACGGTCGTGCACCGTGCTGAACCGGCGGGGGAGCGCCTGGTAGACCGCCATCGAGAGGGTGCCGCGCGCGGTCGGCAGGATGGTGGTCTGGGTGGAGGAGACCGCCGAGACGAGCACCGCCACCACCAGCAGCCAGGCGGCCGGGCCCAGCACGGCGTCCTTGAGTGCGAAGAACACGTCCTCGGCATTGACTTCGTTCCCCAGCCCGGTACCTTCCTCGCCCACCCCGGCGTACATCATTGCCGCCACGGTGACCCCGACGTAGGTGATGAGCAGCAGCACCGTGGTGACCAGCGCGGCCAGGCCCGGGATGCGGCGGGCATCACGGGTCTCCTCGTTCAGCGCCAGGCAGGTGTCCCAGCCCCAGTAGATGAACAGGGCCAGCAGGACGGCCTCGGTGAACCCTGCGACGCTGTCGAACGCGAAGGGGTTGAACCAGTCGAGCGACGGCGCCGTGGCGTTTTCGGCGGTGCCGTTGGCCACCCCGATGAGGGCGAACACGACGAACAGCGCCAGCGCCAGGTACTGGACCGCCAGGAGGACGTTCTGCAGCTTCGCGCCGATTTCGACGCCGCGGTAGCTGACCAGGGTCATCAGCGCGATGAAGAAGACGCCGGTGGCGGTGACCAGGAAGGAATTTTCGGCGAGTGAGCCGTCGCCCACCAGCAGCCACAGGTAGAGCCCGGCGATCTGGGCAAGATTGGCCAGCACGATGATGCCGGCTACCGCCACCCCCCAGCCCGCCATCCAGCCCACCCACGGGCCGAACGCCTTGGTGGCCCAGGTGAAGGAGGTGCCGCAGTCGGGGACGTCCCGGTTGAGCTCCCGGTAGGCGAAGGCGATGAACAGCATCGGGATGAACGCCAGGATGAAGGCGATCGGAGCCTGTGCGCCGACCGCGAGGACCACGAAGCCGAGCGATGCCGCCAGCGAGTACGCGGGCGCGGTCGATGCCAGCCCAATGACCACCGACCCCCACACGCCCAGGGTCCCGGCCGCGAGTCCCTTCCCCTCACCCGACGGCGTGCCCTGAGCATCTCTTCCAGTCGCTGTGGAACTCATCGTGCGCCTCCGCTGTCCGGCTGGCCGACGTCATTGTCGGCCGCAAACGATGTGACGCCCCTCACTATACTGACTAGTCGGTTTTTGTAACGGCCATTTTTGGGCCCGGGAGGGGCAGGGCGCGTTGACGGCCCTCACAGCGCAACCCGACAGCGCCGAGGGGTACAAGGAAAGCTCGTGCGCGCGCCTCAGTCCACGAATTCCGACTGGGTCTCGATGAAGTCCCAGTCGCCGGGGGAGAGAGTCGTCCCGCTGAGGTCGGGTCCGCCGACCTCACTCACGGCACGGGCGGCGTCGGGATCGATCGCCGACGCCCGGAGGTTCTCGCGGAACCATTCCTTCGGCATGACGTCCAGAAGGACCCACCACTGTTCGATGCGTAGCTCTGCCATGACTGTGCCCCTGACGACGTGGACTGTCCCTCAACGGTAGGCGCGTTGTATCCGCCCTACAAGGGCATGCGCCGTCCCGCCGCCTACATGACCCGCCGGCATCTCGCCCGGCCCGCGCAATGCCGGGAAAGTGTTCCGCGCCGCCGCACTTTCCCGGCCGGCCACCGCTACACGCAATCGAAACTCCGCTGCTCGAACTGGAATTCGCCGTTCACAAAATGAATATCGATAACTCAGCGAGGTGGGAAACTACTGGGACGTACTCCCAAAAACCAAGTAGTGGCACGGGGGATTCGAGTAGGGACGACACCGAATTTGAACCGGGCCCGGCAAATGGCGTGAAGTACCGTCGCCGGAACGGCGCGGTTTAGTGGGGGTTATCGGAAAAGAAAAAGCGCCGCCACCGCCGGATCAGTCGACCGAAATGGCAGGACGCTATGACAGCAGTTCGACCACTACCACGACCCACGACCTCCCCGTCCATCGATGCACCGCGCCGCAGCCGCCTGGCCCCGGTCTTCTCCCGCCTGGTCCGGCTTTTCAGCCCGCGGGGGCCCGGCTCCGCCAGAAGCGCTTCAACCCTGCTGCTGGCGACCACCTTCTCGCTGGTGGGCATCGGGCTCATCATGGTCCTGTCCGCCTCCTCCTTCGCCCTTGCCGCACAGGGGCAGTCGCCCTACGGAACGTTCCTGCGGCAGGGTCTGTGGTGCGCCCTCGGGCTCATCGCCCTCCTGGTGTTCGCGCGGATCCCGCTGCGCCTCTACCGCAGGCTCTCCCGGGTGGCGCTGCTGGGATCCTTCGCGCTGGCGGTGCTCGTCTTCACGCCGCTCGGCGTGGAGGTGAACGGCAACCGGAACTGGATCGCCATCGGGTCGATGACCATCCAGCCCTCGGAGTTCCTCAAGTTCAGCCTGATCCTCTGGGGCGCCGGAGTCCTCACCGACCGCGTGAACCTCGAGCGCAACCCACGGCACGGAGTGGTGCCGGTCCTCCTGGCGTCAGGAATTGCACTCTGCCTGGTGCTGGCGGGCCGGGACCTCGGAACGGCGCTGATCCTCGCGCCCGTGGTCGGCGGCCTCTTCTTCTTCACCGGCGCCCGGCTCCGCTCCCTGATGCTCGGTGCGGGCGTGGTCGTGATCGCCGTCATCATCGCGGTCCTCTCAAGCCCGAACCGCCTGAAGCGGATTCTCGTCTGGCTTGACCCCTCCGGCGCCGGGGCCGCCGAGGGGCTGGGCTACCAGGGTACCCACGCCGTTTACGCGCTCGCCGGCGGCGGAGTCTTCGGGGTGGGTCTCGGGCAGAGCCGCCAGAAGGTCCACTGGATTCCCGAGGCCCACAATGACTTCATCTTCGCCGTTCTTGGGGAGGAACTCGGCCTGGCCGGCGCCACGCTGGTCCTGATCCTGTTCGCCACGCTGGCCGTCGCGATCGTCCGGATCGCACGCCTCGCCGGCAACCCGTACGCCATCTGCCTCTGCGGCTCGGCGCTGGTCTGGGTGCTGGGCCAGGCGGTGGTGAACATCGCCGTGGTCACGGGTCTGATTCCGGTGGTGGGGATTCCCCTTCCCTTCATCTCCTACGGCGGTTCGTCGATCATCGCGCTGCTGGCTCTGGTGGGCGTCCTGCTTTCCTGCCTGCGCACGTCCGGCACCACCCGGGACGCGGTCGGCTCCGGCTGAGCGGCGGGTCCTACCGCTGCCACTCGGGCGGGTCGGCGCCCCACGGCCGTGCCGGAAACGGCCAGTCCACTGGTCCGTCCTCGAAGGCCACCGCCGGCAGGGCGGTGGTGATGCCCTCAGCGCTGACCGCAACCGTCGGCGGCCCGGCTTCCGCACGGGGCAGCAGCGGCCGGGAGTCCTGCAGCAGCCCGGCCGCGATCCCGGCCAGGGAGGACTCCAAGAGCCAGGTGCCGCCGTCATCCTGCTGACGGCGCAGGGCGGAGAGCACACCGGCGGCCAGGAGGTAGCCGGCTGTGTGGTCAAGTGCCTGCGCGGGCAGCACGCCGGGGCGGACGCCGTCGGGGGACTCGCGCATCGCGATGCCGCTGACCGCCTGCACAATGCTGTCGAAACCGCGCCGCTGCGCCCATGGGCCGGTGCCGCCCCAGGCGCTGAGCTGCGCCAGGAGAATCCCGGGGCGCTCCCCGGCCAGGGCCGCAGGCTCGAGCCCGAACCGGTCGAGGGCACCGGGCCGGTAACCGGTGACGACGACGTGCGCGCCGTCGAGCAGGCGCCGGAAGGTGCGGCCGTCTGCCGGCAGGGAGAGATCGAGCAGGGCGGTGTGCTTCCCCGCACCGGTGTCGAGGTGCTGGACGGCCATCTCGGGAAGCGCCGGGCTGTCAAGCCGCAGGACGTCGGCCCCCAGCAGGGCCAGGGTGCGGGTGGCGACGGGGCCGGCGATCACCCGGGTGAGGTCCAGGATCCGCAGTCCCCTCAACGGGGCCGCTGCGGTGGCGTCTGGGGAGCCCCGGAAGCGGGCGGGCGCCGGACCAAGCCGGGTCAACGACAGCGGCGGCGCGTCGGACGGGCCGCCCCAGTCGGCCAGTCCCCGCCCGGCGGGCCGGACGGCGGCGGCGATCCCGCCCGCCGCGTAGACCCGGTCCTCGATGTCCCGGGCCGCACCGGAGCGGATGCGGGCCGCGAGGTCGTCCGGCCCGGAGCCGGCTGCCAGATCCAGTGCGGCGAGGAGGCGGCCGCGGTGGTGCGGGTAGTTCGCGTGGGTCCGCACCCACCCGTCGGCGGCCTCCCAGAACCCTGACAGCGGCGCCCAAAGGTCGGGGCTTTCACCCCGGATCCGCAGGTGGCGCTCGCTGGTGAACGCCGTGGCGATCCGGCCGGCGTCGAGGTGGACGGTACGGGGGCCGCCGCGGGGGAGGAGGGAGTCGGTCCAGAGGGCGGCGGCGAGCGAGGCAGCGGCGACGGCGTCCCGGGCCAGCCGCGGCACGTTCAGGGCCGAGGTGAGGGCCGGCTCGCCGCCGGGGGGCACGCGCTGCAGAGCCGCGGGATCCTCCGCGAGCGCCAACCAGGCGCGGGCCAGCAGGGAGGTACCCTCCCCGTCGGTGTTCATGCCGGCTGCTCGGCCGCGTCGGGGGCCACGAGGGTGCAGCAGGTTTCGGGCGGTCCGTGGAAGGTGCGTCGGTAGGCGGCGGGGCTGACGCCCAGCACCCGGTGGAAGTGCTGGCGCAGCAGCACGGCCTGGCCGAAGCCGCTCCTGCGGGCGATGGAGTCGATCCCCAGGTGGGTTTCCTCGAGCAGCAGCTGCGCCCGCTGGACGCGCTGGGCGGTGATCCACGCCGCCGGGGTGGCCCCGGTGACCGCCCGGAACCGCCGTGCGAACGTCCGCTCCGACATGTGTACCCGCCGCGCGAGGACCGGCACGGAGAGCTCCTCCTCGAGGTTGGCGCTGAGCCACACCAGGAGCTCCTCGATCGGATCCCCGCCCGAGGCGGGGACGGGCCGCTCGATGTACTGGGCCTGCCCGCCGTCCCGGTGCGGGGGCACCACCATGCCCCGGGCGACGGCGGCCGCGGCCCGAGCCCCAAACTCCTGGCGGATGAGGTGAAGGCTCGCATCGATCCCGGAGGCGGTGCCGGCGCTGGTCAGGATGTTGCCGTCCTGGACGTACAGCACGTTCTCGTCGACCGTCACCGCCGGGTACTGCTCCGCGAGCTGCCGGGAATGCGACCAGTGGGTCGTCGCCCGCCTGCCGTCGAGCAGCCCGGCCTCCGCCAGGGCGAAGGCCCCGGAGCACACCGAGAAGAGGCGCGCGCCGCGGCGGTCGGCGGCCCGGAGGGCGTCAGCGACGGCGTCGGGGAGGGGATCCCCGGAGTGGGAAGGAATCATGACGACGAGGTCCGCGTCCATGGTGGCCGACAGGTCGCGCTCGACGACGATGGAGAAGCCGGTCTCGGTCTCCACGGTTCCCGGCACCGGGGTGCAGATGCGGAAATCGAAGGCCGGAAGGCCCACGTCGAGCTTCGAACGGTCGACGCCGAAGACCTCGCAGATTACGCCGAACTCGAAGGGCGTGACGCCGGGAAGGACGATCAGTGCCACTGAAGTGAGCATGGTCACAGTATGGCAGAAATTCGACGAAAAGTGGCGTTCCTGCCACTATTTTTGGCGGTCCCCGAATCGCAGACTCAAGGCATGGACTTTCTTCTCACTTTCCCAACCATTGCCGCCGTCGTCGTCGGCCTTTCCGGGCTCGGCCTGCTGCGGCTGATCCATTCCGACGGTTTCCGCTCGGTTCCGCCGCCTCCCGGCCACGCTGCGTGGCGGGCCGGCACGCTGCCCAGCGCTCCCTATGCCGGCGCCTTCCCCGACGCCGGCGTCTGACCCCATCCGAGAAGCTCAATGTCGAAGGAACTCCGATGCTGAATCAACCCGCCGAATACTTCCTCCATCTCCATGCCGCGGAACAGTTCCGGTTCCTCGCCCAGGCCGAACACCGACGGAACGCCGAACGCAGGAGGGCCGGCACCGCCGACCCGCTGCGCCCGCGCCCGGCGCATTCCCTCCGCCCGCAGTCCTGGGGGTTGGACCTTCTCCAGCGCCTGGGGTTCCTCCGGCCACCGGTGCGGGAAGCCAGGAGAAGTGCTGCACTGTTGACCGCGCAAATGCGGCCGGCGGCCCCCGAGTGCTGCCCCTGACGCGTTGGCCGGGCCCCCTTGCATAAGGGAGGCCCGGCCTCGATGGGCAGTGCCTTACTTCCGGGTGAGGGTTCCGCAACCGTAGACCGAGAACCCCTTCACATCGGCCGGGATGGTCACGATTGTCCTCTGCGGTCCGAGGTAGTTGGTGATCAACTCATCCAGGTCGTAGCTGAACCCAGACAGCGTCTCCCAGTAGCAGTCGTCACCCGCGCCGTAGCCGTAGTACGTGCCCGGCAGGATGTCGATGCCCACCCGGTAGGTGCCGTCGGCGGTGATGCTCGTGGCCCGCGCTCCCGCAGTGGTGACGGTGGTCCACTTTCCACAGCCGTCCGTCAGGAAGCCGACGTCGTTTGGAAGGATCTGAACGTAGGTCTTCGCTGGCCCCCAGTAGTTCGCGTTGATGTCGTCGAGGCTTCCGGTGAAGCCGTTGAGGCGCTCCCAGTAGCAGTCGTCCCCGGTTCCGGTGGCCTTGTAGAGCCCGGGCTTCAACGTGGTTCCGACCTTGTAGATTCCGTCGCCGCCGAGCACCACGACCGGCACGGCGGGAATGGCCACTGCGGCGCTCAGGGTTGAGCGGGTCTCGTAGTAGCTGGACTTGGCATGGACCTTGGCGGTGATCTGCTTGCCGCCGTCGGTGGTGGTCAGCTTGTAGGAGCGGCCCGTAGCCCCGGAAATCGCGGTGCCGTTGCGGTACCACTGGAACCCGTAGGTGGCCGGTGCCGGGCTGTAGGTGCCCAGGCTGGTGGTGAGGGTGTAGCCCACCTTCGCTGTCCCGGTGATCCGCGGGGCCGACGTCGTGGTGAAGACGGCCTTCCCGACGGTCTTGCGCGCCGTGGTGGTTGAGACGGTGGTGTAGCCCGGTTTGGAAACGGTGACCTTGACGGACACCACGTGGCCTATGTAGGAGGAATTGAGCCACAGTGTTGATTTCGTTCCTCCGGACACGGCAACACCGTCCCGGTACCACTGGTACCGAATCGTCGCCGGTGCGGGGGACCAGCCCTGCGAGACGGTCAGCGTCTGGCCGTAGCGGTGCGTGCCAGGGACGGTGACCGGCCGGGTGGCGGTGATGATTCCTGCTGCAATCGTGCGCGCAGCGGAATCCCTGGAGATGCTGGTATAGCCGGCCCTAGTGCCGCGGACGCGGACCTTGATTTGCTGCCCGTTGTCGGCCGGCACAGTCGTGTAGGTGCGCCCGACCGCCCCGGTGACGGGGGTTGTGCCCCGGTACCACTGGTAGGACAGGGCGGTGCCTGCCGGCCAGATTCCGGGATTGGCGGTCTGGGCCTGGCCTACGCGGGCGGTACCAGTGATGCTCGGCAGTGGCGCCGTGAGCACGCCGGGTCCGACGGTCACCTCGTTCGACGGCGCGACATACGGTGCATATCCCGCCGCGCTGAGGGTGGCTTCCGCCCTAAGCTTCTGTCCGAGGTCGGCAGCGACGGGCGTGTAGCTGCGGGAGACCGCGCCCGGGATCGGGGAGGTGCCGCGGTACCACTGGTAGCTCGTGGCGGGCTGGACCGAAGAGTCGTCCGTCCACGTGGGTGCGTTGAGGCTCAACTCCTGTCCCACGACCGGCTTGCCGTTGATGGAGGGGTTCCACACAACCCCGTCGATGGTGCCGACGCCCACGGTCAGCGGCTCCGTCGTGACAGCTTCACCGCCCGACCCGGGGCGTACCGAAAGAACGAGGCTCTTTCCGCCGGCGCTTCCCGGTATCGAGAACGGGAAGGTCTCGCCGGGCAGCGCGGTGGATTCGTCGATCACTTCACCATCGGCCAGCCACTGCAGAACCAGGGTGCCCGATTCCAGGCCTGCCCACTCGCCGGTGAACACGGTGACCGGCAGGCGCACGACGGCCGGACCTTCGACCGTGGGAAGCATGACGTTCACGGGGCCGTCGGTTTCCTCGATGGGATCGACGGTTTCGGTTGGACCCGGTTCGCTGGGCACCTCCGCGGGCGGGGCCTCATCGACCGGTGGGAGGGGCGTCTCGGCCGCCTCCGTCGAAATCGGTTCCGGTGGCACCGGAGAGGTGCCGTAGGCGGCGGGACCGGTGATAAGGCCCGCGAGCAGGACCGCTACTCCGGCCAGGGTGGTACCCCTCAGCACACGGTCGGATGATGTCCGATTCCGGACGTTTTTCTGCAGAGACAAAGACGTCTCCTCCCCCAGGGTAAAAGTGGTCGGCTCATCAGACCGGCATCACTCTAGGGGGACGCTCCACCATACCGGTTGCCGATACCGGCCTTGGGGCAAATCCTGCGTAAAACCTGCGCTTTCTTCTGGCAAATTCCACTCCGGCGCCCGGTGGTGCCAGCTAGCTCCGTCCTGCCTCGTCGAGCATCTCGCACACATCGCGCACGAGCGTGGTGGTGTTCGTCGTAACCCTCACCGAGAGGGGTTCGACGGCGGCCGGGTCCTCGGACAACTGGGCTTCGATGGTCAGCGTCCCGCGCTCGTAGAAGAAGAATTCGGGAAAGCCTGCCGCTGCCAGCGCCTTGGCGTCCCGGTCACCCAAGGGGAAGATGAGCGAGGCGCCCTTCAGTGAGTCCTCAATGGACAACCCATCGGCAGAAACGCGCTGGGTGACCGGTCCGGAGATGTCCAATTCGTCAATGAACGCACCGTCCGAGGCCCGGGTCAGGTCCACTGTGGCATCTCCGCGGTATTTCAGCTTGATTCTTCCGTCATCCTTCACCCGGGACTTGTAGTGGACCTCCCGGACGTCGCCGGATGCCACGGTGACGGTGCTGCCGCACGCCTTGACGCTGAAAGGCTCGTAGTAGTCCTTGGGAACGGGGAGATATTCACCGTCGGTGTCTGCAGGCGGCCAGGGGGCGGGTTCTTCTTCCTGAGCGGCGGCCGACGCCGATCCGGCGAGGAGGCAGAGCGTGGTGAGAAGCGGAAGGCACACCTTTGTCTGGGTTTTCATTTTCGGGCTCCTGAGCGTTGCAGGAGAGCAGCGGGCGCGCGTCCTGCCTGGATATGCATTGGATGCCGAAGCGGCGACAGGTCCGCTGAGGGAAAGGGTGTCCAAGTCCGTCAGTCCGGGCGCACAATGCGGCAAACCTACGCCCGCGAATTTCGCGCTGTCAATGGGAGCTGGGGCCCCGCCCCTACCCAATTAAAGGGAGGGTATCCGGCTTTCCGGCCCCAGGAGGCCGGTCCGCCCGCGGGGCGCGACCGGCCGGTCCCGGACCCGGGCAGCCCGCACCTGGACGGGATCCCGCGGTGCGGATGACGTAGGCTGGACTCACCATGGCAGCCACCGATTTTTCCGCAGAGATCCGCGCACTGCGCGCCAAGTACACCTCGATCGAACAGGTTTCCGACGTCGAAGGGATCCGCAAGGACATTGCGGAGCTCAGCGAGGAGGCCGGCGCCCCGGACCTGTGGGACGACCCGGCCGCGGCGCAGAAGATCACCTCCAAGCTCTCCCACCGGCAGTCCGCTCTCGAGCGCCTCGAAACGCTTCAGACCCGGATCGACGATCTGGAGATCATGGTCGAACTCGGGCAGGCCGAGGCCGACGAGGACACCCTGGCCGAGGCCGAAAAGGAGCTCGTGTCGCTGGGGAAGGCCCTTGACCAGCTCGAGATCGTGACCCTGCTCGCCGGTGAGTGGGACGAGCGTGAAGCCGTCGTCACCATCCGCTCGGGCGCCGGGGGAGTGGACGCCGCAGACTTCGCCGAGATGCTGCTGCGCATGTACCTGCGCTGGGCCGAACGCCACGGCTACCCCACCCAGGTCCTCGACACCTCCTACGCCGAGGAGGCCGGGCTGAAGTCAGCGACCTTCGAGGTGAAGGCCCCCTACGCCTTCGGGACGCTCTCGGTGGAAGCAGGGACGCACCGCCTGGTGAGGATCAGCCCCTTTGATAACCAGGGCCGCCGCCAGACCTCCTTCGCGGCCGTCGAGGTCATCCCGCTCATCGAGCAGACAGACGTCATCGAGGTGCCGGACAACGACATCCGCGTCGACGTGTTCCGCTCCTCCGGGCCCGGCGGCCAGTCCGTGAACACCACCGACTCGGCGGTGCGCCTGACCCACCTTCCCACCGGGCTTGTCGTCTCCATGCAGAACGAGAAGTCCCAGATCCAGAACCGCGCCGCCGCCATGCGCGTGCTCCAGTCGCGGCTGCTGCTGCTCAAGAAGGAGCAGGAGGACGCCGAGAAGAAGGCTTTCGCCGGCGACGTCAAGGCCTCGTGGGGCGACCAGATGCGATCCTACGTCCTGAACCCGTACCAGATGGTCAAGGACCTCCGGACCGAGCACGAGGTGGGCAACACCTCGGCCGTGTTCGACGGCGAGATCGACGACTTCATCGACGCCGGCATCCGCTGGCGCACGAACAACCGCAACGCCGACGCCCAATAGGCGCACCGGGTAGGCACCCCGCGGCCGCACGCCGTATGCCGGGTCCGCACAGTGCCACCGAACCGCGGGCAGGTTCCCTGCGCCTCTTTCCTGCCTGAGTCGCCAATTTCCTCAACAGGCGGGCAGGCGGTGCCCTATATTAGGCAGCATGAACGCTGCTTCGCGGGGTGCGGCGGTCCCGTTTCGGGTGGTGTTCAAACAACAACTTTCACTTCCGACACACGGTGCGGCTTTCCCGGAAGGCAAACAGGCGTGGCTATAGTCGAGGAGCCGGTCCTTCCTTCCTCCAGCAAATGCCCGTGAACCGGCTGGACACAATGGGCGCAGAGTAGTCATGATCCGATTCGAAAACGTCACCAAGGTGTACGACGCCAAGTCGCGCCCCGCACTCGATTCGGTCTCCCTCGAGGTGGACCGGTCCGAGTTTGTGTTCCTCGTCGGGGCCTCGGGCTCGGGTAAGTCGACCTTCATCCGCCTCGTGCTCAAGGAGGACAGTGCCTCCCGCGGCGCCGTCTACGTCGCCGGCCAGAACGTGGCCAACATTCCGAGCTGGCGCGTGCCCCGGCTCCGGCGCGGCATCGGGGTCGTCTTCCAGGACTTCCGCCTGCTGCCCAACAAGACGGTCTTCGCCAACGTCGCCTTCGCCATGCAGGTCATCGGCAAGAGCCGCGCGGTCATCCGCGAGACCGTCCCCGAGGTGCTCAAGACCGTGGGCCTCGAAGGCAAGAACAACCGCATGCCCCACGAACTCTCCGGCGGTGAGCAGCAGCGCGTGGCGATCGCCCGCGCCATCGTGAACCGTCCCGGCATTCTCCTCGCGGACGAGCCGACCGGAAACCTCGACCCCACCACCTCAATGGGCATCATGAAGGTGCTCGACCGCATCAACTCCAACGGCACCACCGTGGTCATGGCCACCCACGACGACGACATCGTAAACACCATGCGCAAGCGGGTCGTCGAGCTGCGCAACGGCGCGGTGGTGCGCGATGACGCCCAGGGCATCTACATCGGCGAGACGGAGGCGGTGGCCGAATGAGGCTCGCGTTCATCCTTTCCGAAATCGGCTCCGGGCTCCGCCGGAACCTCTCGATGGTCATCTCCGTCATCCTGGTCACCTTTATCTCCCTGACCTTCGTCGGCGCGGCCGGACTGCTGCAGCTGCAGATCAACCAGATGAAGGGCTACTGGTACGACCGCGTGCAGGTGGCCGTGTTCCTGTGCGTGGAGAACTCGACCTCGCCCAGCTGCGCCGCCGGCCCGGTCACCGAGGAGCAGCGGGACACCATCCGCGCCATGCTCGAGTCGGAGGCCTTCACCCCCTACGTCGCGTCGGTCGAATACGAATCCCAGGACGAGGCGCTGGGGCACTTCAAGGACCAGTTCGCCAACTCCCCGATCGTCGATTCGGTCACCGCGGATCAGCTCCCCGAGTCCTTCCGGGTGAACCTCGTCGACCCCGAGAAGTACGAGGTCATCAACGAGGCTTTCTCCTCCCTGCCCGGCGTCGACATCGTCAGCGACCAGCGGGAGCTGCTCGAAAAGGTCTTTTCCGTCATGAACCGCGCCTCACTAGGGGCTTTACTGGTTGCGGGGGTGATGACAGTGTGTGCAATACTCCTCATAGCGACTACCATCCGGCTGTCGGCATTCAGCCGACGGCGGGAAACCGGGATCATGAGGCTGGTCGGAGCCTCAAAGGCAGTGATTCAGCTGCCCTTCATCCTGGAAGGGGTAATCGCCGCTGTTGTCGGAGCTCTCTTGGCCTCCGGTGCGTTGTGGGGAATGTCCCGCTTCGTCATCGGCGGCTGGCTCGCCCGCGAGTATCCGGAGACGGCGTTCATTTCGGATCAGCAGGTTCTCCTGCTGGTTCCGGCGCTTATCCTTCTGGGCGCGCTGCTGGCTGGGGTCTCATCACTCCTGACCCTGCGGCGCTACGTGAAGGTTTAGGGCCGATTTGGCAGTACTAGGGGACAGGTACAATTCATGGATTTACGCTCGGTGCATCGGGGCCCTCGGCCCTTCTTCATCCGTACGACGGCGGGGGTTTCGATCGCGCTTGCGGCCGCCCTTGCCCTGGGCTTCGGTACGCCCGTCTTCGCCGACGACCTCGAGGACCGCAAGTCGGCCCTCGAGTCGGAAATCAGCGAAGTGCAGCAGTCCATCGAGTACCTCGATGAGGACATCACCGAAACCATCGCACAGCTGAAGGTGTACCAGGGGCAGCTCCCGGCGGCCCAGCAGGCCCTCGCCGATGCGCAGGGACGGGTTGAATCCGCGGCCAACGAGGTCAGCGCGCTGGCGATGCGCGTGCAGCTCGCCGAAGAAACCAAGACGAAGATCGCCGACCAGCTCGCCAAGGACAAGGCGGCCATCGAGGACACCCGCAAGGTGATCGGACAGATCGCCACCCAGGCCTACAAGAACGGCGGCGTCCCCTCGGACGTCTCCCTCATGCTCGGTGCCGACGGCGCCGAAAGCCTCACAGACTCCATGGACATGGTGGACCAGGCGCTGCGCGGACAGAACGCGGCCATGGACCGGCTCTCCCAGCAGAGCGCGACCAACGCCAACAGCCAGGCCCGCCTCACCGCCGTCGAGGCTGAAATCAAGGACCTGAAGTCCAAGGCCGAGGCCGCCCTCCAGGCCGAACAGGCGGCGCGGGACGCCGCCGCCACCGAGAAGGCCAAGGTCGACACGCTCATCGCCGACACCTCGACCCTCTCGGCGAAGCTCCAGAAGCAGAAGCCGATCATCGAAGCGCAGCTGGCCAGCGTTGAAGAGGCCCATGAGAAGGTGACGGCCGACATCGCCGAACGCCAGCGCCGCCTCCTCGAGGAAGCGCGCAAGGCCGAGGAGGCCCGGCTCAAGGCCGAGGCCGAGGAACGGGCGCGGGTCGAAACCGAACGCCGCGTCGCGGCCGCCGCCGAGGCCGCCCGCGTTGAGAACGAACGCCGGGCCGCCGAGCAGCGGGCCGAGAACGAGCGCCGGGCCGCCGAGGCCGCCGCGCAGAACCGTCCGGCCCCCGCCCCAGTGGCACCCGCCCCGCCGGTGGCCCCTGCTCCGGTCGCCCCGGTCGCACCGGTCATCAAGCCGCCGGTCCTGGGAAACCCCTCCGACTTCAAGCTCATCGCGCCGGTCAACGGCCCGGTCAGCTCCGGCTTCGGCTGGCGCCCCACCCCGATCGGAACCATCGACTTCAACGGCACCGGCGGGTACACCCACACCGGGCTCGACTACGGGGTCGGCTGCGGCACCCCGCTGTACGCTCCGGCGTCGGGCGAGGTCTGGTACGCCGACTCCGATGCCCTCAAGGGCGCGGGAAACCGGATCGTGCTCAACCACGGGGTCCGGGCCGGAAATGCCCTGGCGACCAACTACTACCACCTGGCCAGCTTCAACGTATATCCGGGACAGCGGGTAAGCGCCGGGCAGCTCATCGGCTACACCGGGACCACCGGCAACTCCACCGGCTGCCACCTGCACTTCGAGGCGGTGCTCAACGGCAGCCTCGTGGATCCTTCGGGTCTCCTGTAGCCGTAGAATAGGACCCACTTATTCCACGCGGGCTCCGGCCCGCCCCGCTGTTGAAGGAGTTTGCCGTGCCCAAGGAAAGTGGCCGGAAGGTAGTGGCCACCAATCGCAAGGCCCGGCACGACTACGAAATCCTCGACACCTACGAGGCCGGCATCGCCCTGATGGGCACCGAGGTGAAGTCCCTGCGCGCCGGGCGGGCCTCCCTCGTTGACGGCTTCGCGGTGTTCTACAACGACGAACTGTGGCTCGAGGCGATCCACATCCCCGAGTACACGCAGGGGAGCTGGACCAACCACGCCGCCCGCCGCCGACGGAAACTGCTGCTGCACCGCGAGGAACTTACGAAGATCTCCCAGAAGATCCGCGAGTCAGGCTTCACGCTGGTGCCCCTGCAGCTGTACTTCCTCAATGGCCGGGCCAAGGTCGAACTCGCCGTCGCCCGCGGCAAGCGGGACTACGACAAGCGCCAGACGCTGCGCGAAAAGCAGGACAACCGCGAGGCGCTGCGCGCAATGCGCGAGAAGAACCTCGGCGCCTGATGAGCGATGTCTTCTGGGAGGCGCAGGAGGAATCCGAGCACCCCGACGAGTCGGAGCTGCGCTATAAGCGCCCGTGGTGGGTCACCCTCGGCGCCGTGGTCGACCTGCTCCTCCTGTTCGCCATTGTTCCGGTGGGGATCCTTTCCCTGATCCCCTTCTTCTTCCTGATCTACATCTACCTGGCCCAGGTGCTGGTGTGGATATCACCGGTGCTCCTGCTGCTCAATGCCGCGGTGTTCTGGTGGAGCTTCCGGCGTAAGCAGGCAGCCACCACGGCCCTGGCGGCTCTCGGGATCGCTTTCGTGACGGTGTCCTTCGTCGTCGTCGCCCTGTGGCAGGCCCAGGTGGTCATCCTCGGCATCCGCTTCTGACGCCGGTCCGTCAAGCCCCCGGAGGGAATCACTGAGGGATTCGCCGCAGGGAATCACCGCGGCGGCACATGCGTTACACTAAACGTCTGGGACACGCCTCGCGGCGGGTTC
This sequence comes from Arthrobacter zhaoguopingii, assembly GCF_009828605.1. NCBI lineage: Bacteria > Bacillati > Actinomycetota > Actinomycetes > Micrococcales > Micrococcaceae > Arthrobacter > Arthrobacter zhaoguopingii. The sequence continues at coordinate 239,932 of NZ_WIAE01000006.1, forward strand.
CGGACATTGGTAACTGAATACGGGGATGACAGGTTTCGACGATGTTAGTCGCGACAGGGGAAGCGGGCCGAGGATACAGGGTTATCTCGTTAACGCTCTCTGTAAAACAATAAGTGCCGAATCTAAGCGCACTGACTTCGCTCTCGCTGCCTAAGCAGCCTAGCTAGTCCGTCAGACCGGGTTTGCTCTCGCCCCGGATCCTGGCGTCATTTAGAGGGCCACTGCTCCTGGTTTTTGTTGTAGGAACCAGGGGGACTCTAATACAACTGAGCTCGGCAGCCACTTGTTTGCACGATGGCTGGAGCTGAGAAAAACCGACGCAAACTGCGCCCGGAGAAGCCCTGACAACACTGCATCGGACGCGGGTTCAATTCCCGCCATCTCCACCTGATCCTCCGCCTCCTTCCGGCGGCGGCGGACCCCGGCCCCAGGCCTTCCGGAATCCGGAGAGCCTGGGGCCGTTCAGTTTAACCCCTGCCGCAGGTTCCCGCGTGGATTGCCGTTCCCCGCCCGGAGAAGCACCGGCGGCCGGCGCGGCAACACTAGACTGGCGCCATGAGCTCCACCGACAGGCCGTCATGGCTTCCACCGCTGCCCCCGCCGCACCGCGGGCGCCCGCTGATCATCCTGGGCTGGCTGCTTGTCGGCGGAAGCTTCATCTACATCTTCATCATGAGCTACGTGGGAGGAACCCACACCCTCTACACCCTGATTCCGCTGGCCCTGGGCCTGCTCTGCCTCATCATCGGGCTGCTGCGGCGCAATGAAGGCCGGTAGCGGCCCGGTGTCCGCCGGCACCGCCATGCCCCTACCGAAAGCGAGCCGCCCATGACCGAAACACCCGCGCCCTGGTGGACCCGCGCCGTCGTGTACCAGGTGTACCCGCGCAGTTTCGCCGACGCCGACGGGGACGGCAACGGCGACCTCGCCGGGATCCTTGGCAGGCTGGACTACCTGGCCGAGCTGGGCGTCGACATCCTCTGGCTCTCGCCGGTCTACGCCTCGCCCCAGAAGGACAACGGCTACGACATCAGCGACTATCAGCGCATCGACCCGGTCTTCGGAACCTTCGCCGACTTCGACGCCCTCGTGGCGGGCCTCCATGCCCGCGGCATGAAGCTGGTGATGGACCTGGTGGTGAACCACACCTCCAGCGAGCACCCGTGGTTCCTTGACTCCGCGTCCTCCCCGCAGAGCCCCCGGCGGGACTGGTACTGGTGGAGGGACCCCCGGAAAGGCTTCGCGCCGGGGGAACCCGGCGCCGAGCCCACCAACTGGGGGTCCTTCTTCAGCGGCCCCACCTGGACCCTCGATCCCGCCAGCGGGCAGTACTACCTCCACCTCTTCGCCCGGGAGCAGCCGGACCTCAATTGGGAGAATCCCGAGGTCCGCGCCGCCGTGTACGACATGATGAACTGGTGGCTCGACCGCGGCGTCGACGGTTTCCGGATGGACGTCATCAACTTCGTCTCCAAGACCCTCCCGCTGGCCGACGGCGCCGTCCCGCCCGGGCACCTGTGGGGCGACGGCGGACCCCAGTTCATGTCCGGCCCGCGGATCCACGAATTCCTCGCCGAGATGCACCGGGAGGTGTTCGCCGGCCGGGAGGCCGAGCTGATCACGGTCGGGGAGATGCCCGGGGTCACTGTGGATGAGGCTCGGCTGTTCACCGACCCCGCCCGCGCCGAGGTGGACATGGTCTTCCAGTTCGAACACGTCAGCCTCGACCAGGGTCCCGGCGGCAAGTGGGACTACCGGGGGCTTGACCTGCGCGACCTGAAAACCTCGTGGAACCGGTGGCAGAAGGGCCTTGCGGATACGGGCTGGAACAGCCTCTACCTCGACAACCACGACCAGCCCCGCCTGGTGTCGCGCTTCGGCGACGACGGCGCCTACCGCTACGAATCCGCGACGCTGTGGGCGGCCCTGCTGCACCTTCACCGCGGCACCCCGTACATCTACCAGGGCGAGGAACTGGGCATGACCAATGTGCCCTTCACCTCCATCGAGGACTTCCGGGACGTCGAATCCCTCAACTGGTACGAAGAGGCGACGATGAAGCTCGGCCGGGACCCGCAGGAGGTCCTGGCCGCCCTGCGCAGGACGAGCCGGGACAACGCGCGCACGCCCGTCCAGTGGACCGGCGGGGCCAACGCCGGCTTCACCACCGGCACACCCTGGATCGCCGTCAACCCAAATTATCCAACGGTCAACGCCGAACTCGACCGCTCCTCCCCGCGCTCGGTTTACCGGTTCTACCAGCGCCTGATCGCTCTGCGGCACGGCAGCGCGGTGGTGCAGCTGGGACAATTCGAACTCGAGCAGGCCGACCATCCGGTGCTCTACGCGTTCACCCGGACCCTGGACGGCGCCGTGCTCCGGGTGCTCGGGAACGTCTCGGGGGAGCCCCTCGGGCTTCCGCCCGGGCTCGGCGGCGGCACGCTGCTGCTTGGCAACTACGGGGACGGCGACGCCGGCACCGCCCGGGACGGCAACCTCCGGGACGCCGCTGGGCACGAGCCGGACACCCTGCGCCCCTGGGAGGTACGCATCCTCGACGTGTCCTGACGGGCGCCCTATCGCTCGTTGATGAGGGTGGAGGAGTAAAGCTCGAGCAGGGCGGGCATCCCGCCTTCCTTCATGGCCCGGCGCTGCCGCTCGGCGCCGGTGCCCTGCTCCCAGACCGTGGCCAGGCCCGCCTGCACCCAGGCGGTGTCCCCGGCGGCGTCGAGGGCGGGGCCCACGTAGTCCAGCAGGCGTTCCATCTGGGCCCGGGCGGGTGTGAGCGTGCCGGTGCGCAGGTCCACAGAGCCGCCGGTGAGCCCGTCCCGGGCGGCCTGCCACAGGGCGGCGTCAAGCAGTTCGGGTTGCGGGTCAAGGAAGCGGGTGTCGGCGTCGGCGTCGGCGACGGCGGTGGTGACCAGGGCGCGGATGAGCGCACCGATCAGCACTGAGTCCTGGGCCTCCAACTGGACGTCCCCGGCACGGACCTCAAGGGTCGGGTAGCGGTCGGACAGGCGCGCCATCCAGGTCAGGACCCCGCGATCGATGATCACCCCGGTGGCGACGAGGCGCTCAATGCGCCGCTCGTAGTCGGCGGCGTCCTCGAAGACCGGCGGAACACCCTGCACCGGCCACCGGCGGTAGTGGACCAGCCGCCAGCTGCCGAATCCGCTGTCCCGGTCGAGCCAGAACGGGGAATTTGTGCTCAGGGCGGTGACAATGGGGATCCATGGGCGGATCCGGTTCAGGGCCTGGACCCCGGTCTCCTTGTCGGGAATGCCGACGTGGACGTGCAGCCCGTTGACGAACTGGTCGCCGACGATCCCGGGGGCGCTGGCCTTCAGCTCGTGGTAGCGCTGCTTGTCGGTCAGCTGGGGGTACTCCTGCTCGATGCGCGGGGCGGTGGCCGTCGCCGCGGCGAGCACCCCGAACTCGCGGGCCGCCGCGTTGAGCTGCCGCCGGAAGTTCAGCAGGGACTCCTCGGCCTCGGTCAGCGTGCTGCACACCGGCGTCGCGGTTTCGATCTGGCAGCTGAGCAGTTCCCGCTGGATGTCGTCCGGGTCGATCTCCGGGGTCAGCTCGAGCCGTCCCTGGATGTCCGTGGCTCGGTGGACGGGCAGGCCCGAGGCCGGGTCCACCAGCAGGTACTCCTCTTCAAGGCCAAGAGTGGTCATGGGGCGGCTCCGGGGTCGTGGGGTACGGTCGTGACGCGGCACTTCCTGACCAGTCTAAGGACACCGGGCACACCAGCCGGAAACGCAATTAGAAACCGGACCGGTCAGCCGGCGGCGGCCGGCATGACGCAGCCGGGGTGGGGCTCCAGGGTCTCGACCCACAGGGCCTGCGCCAGCGCGTCGCTGACCTCCACCGCGGCCGGCCCCGCCGCGGTGTCGAACACGACGGCCAGGGCCCCGCCGAACGGCCGGTGGCCGGTGACCGTCAGCGGAACGTCAAGGCCCACGGACCTGCCGCTGAGGTAGCGCAGCACCTCCGGGTCGTCGTCGCTCACCCGGGCCAGGCGGGCGCGGTGCCCGTCGTCGAGCGTGGCGATGGGAAAGGCCGCCGGAAGGCGGATGTGCCCATCGGCTGTGGGAATCGGATCGCCGTGCGGGTCGCGGTGCGGCTGCCCGAGCTTGGCATCGAGGCGTTCGATGAAGGCGTCCGAGACGGTGTGTTCAAGCACCTCCGCCTCGTCGTGCACCTCGTCCCAGCGGTAGCCGAGCTCCTGCACGAGGAAGGTTTCAAGGAGCCGGTGGCGGCGCACCATGGCCAGGGCGAGCCGGCGTCCCTCGGGGGTGAGCCGGATGGGGCCGTATCTCTCCCGCTCCGCCAGGCCCAAATCCACGAGCTTGCCGACCATCTCGGTCACCGAGGAGGCCGCGATGGACAGCCGCCCGGCCAGTTGTGACGCCGTGATGGGCTTGTCCTGCCACTCGGTGAAGGCGTAGACGGTCTTGACGTAATCTTGGACGCTCGCCGAACCGATGCTCAGGGCCGGAATGTTCCTCGGCCCCATTCAGGACACCGCCCCGGCCGGTGCGTCTCCCACGTGTGCCTCGGCGGAGGGGGAATGCCGGCGGCTGCGGCGCACGCGCAGGCGCTGCCAGAGCACGCCGTTGGGCCGGGCCACCAGGTAGACCACGGTGAAGACGAGGGACTGGGCGAGGACGACGGCGGCGCCGGTGGAGATATCGAGGTAGTAGCTGGCGTAGATTCCGGCGAGGGAGGCGGCCACCGTAATGCCGACGGCCAGTACCAGCATGCGGTCGAAGCTGCGGGTGAGCAGGAACGCCGTGGCGCCGGGGGTGATGAGCATGGCGACCACGAGGATGATGCCCACCGCCTGCAGGCCCACCACCACGCTGAGCGCGAGCAGGCCCAGCAGCAGCGCCGAGAGGAACTTCGTGTTCAGCCCGATCACGTGCGCGTGGGTGCGGTCAAAGGCCAGCAGGGTCAGGTCGCGGCGCTTGAACAGCACCACCGCGAGGGTCACGGCGCCGAGGATGAGCACCTGCCACAGTTCGCCGTCGGTCACCCCGAGCACATTGCCGAACAGGATATGAAGCAGGTCGATCTGCGAGGGGGTGCTGGAGACGATGGCCAGCCCCGCGGCGAACAAGGCTGTGAACACCACGCCGATCACCGTGTCGGGTTTGAGCTTCGTGGTGGAGCGCACCACCCCGATCAGCGCGACGGCGCCGGCTCCGAAGATGAACGCACCGATGGAGAACGGAATCCCGACGATGTAGGCCAGGGCCACCCCGGGCAGGACGGCGTGCGAGACGGCATCACCCATCAGCGACCAGCCCATCAGGATCAGCCAGCAGGAAAGGACGGCGGACACCACGGCTGCCGCGACGGTCACAATCAGGGCCCGGGTCAGGAACCCGTACTGCAGGGGCTCGGTGAGCCAGTTCAGAAGGTCCATCTCAGGGCTCCCGGATTTCGAGGGCGCCGCCGAAGGCAAGCGCGAGGTTGCTGGGGGTGAGCACGTCCGAGGGCCGGCCCCGGGCGAGGACCCGGTTGTGCAGCAGGACGGCCGAGTCGCACAGCTGGGATACCCCGGCGAGGTCGTGGGTCGACATCAGCACCGACCGGCCCTCGTCGCGCAGTTCCTTGAGGAGCGCGGTCAGGGTTGCCTCGCTGGAGCGGTCAACCCCGGCGAAGGGTTCATCGAGCAGCAGCAGCTTCGCGTCCTGGGCGATGCTGCGGGCAACGAACGCCCGCTTGCGCTGCCCGCCGGAGAGTTCGCCGATCTGCCGGCGGCGGAGCCCGGCCAGACCCACCCGCTCCAGGGCGGCGTCCACGGCGGCCCGGTCGGCGGCCGAGGCGCGCCGGGAAGGGCCCATGAGCCCGTAGCGCCCCATGGCGACGACGTCGGCGACGGAGACCGGGAAGTCCCAGTCGACGTCCTCGGCCTGGGGCACGTAGGCGACGAGCCCGCGCTGGCGGGCCTCCCGGCTGGTGCGCCCGAACAGTTCAACGGTGCCCGCGGCCGGCACGAGCAGGCCCATGAGGGCCTTGAAGAGCGTCGACTTGCCCGACCCGTTGACCCCGACAAGGCCGCAGATGCTGCCCGTTTCCACGCTCACGCCCACCCCATCGAGGGCGCGCACGTCGTTGTAGCTCACGGTGAGGTTGGTGGCCCGCAGGGCCGGCGGGGCGGCGGAGAGGGTGCTCATCCGGAAAGTCCTTCGGTGATCAGGGAGATGTCGTAGCGCAGCAGGTCAAGGAAGGTCGGAACCGGGCCGTCCGGGCCGGAGAGGGAATCGACATACAGGGGCCCTTCGAGCCTCACGCCGGTGGCGGCGGCGACCTGCTCCTGGGCGGAGGGGTTCACCGTCGATTCGCAGAAGACCGCGGGGACATCGTGGCGGGAGACGAAGTCGATGACCGCGCGGATCTGGCGGGGCGTACCCTCGGCGTCGGCGTTCACCGGCCAGATGAACGCCTCCTTGAGCCCGGCGTCGCGCGCCAGGTAGGAGAAGGCGCCCTCGCAGGTCACCAGCGCCGCGCCCTCGGTGCTGCTGGCGCCGGCCCGCAGGGTCTCCAGCAGGGCCTGCAGTTCGGCCTTGAGGGCCGCCCCGTTGGCCTCGAAGGCCGCCGCGTGCTCCGGGCTGAGGTCCGAGAGCGCCCGGACCGTGTTGTCGACGTAGGTTTGGGCAGCGAGCGGGGACATCCAAGCGTGCGGATTGGCAAGGCCGCGGTAGTCGCCGGAGCGGATGTCCACGGGTTCGACGCCGTCGGAGAGCACCACGTGGGGGGCGTCGACTGAAAGCAGGAAACGCTCGAACCAGCGCTCGAGGCCGAGCCCGTTGTCGAGGATGAGGTCGGCATCCTGGGCGCGGATGAGGTCCGACGGCGTCGGCTCGTAGCCGTGGATCTCGGCGCCGACCTTGGTGACCGACTCCACCCGGACGTGCCCGCCGCCCACCTCGTCGACGAGGTCGGCGAGCACGGTGAAGGTGGTGAGGACGACGGGGCGGTCGTCCGAGACGGCGGCGGGCGCCGGCGCTCCCGCGCAGCCGGTGAGTGCGAGGCCCGTACACAGCAGGAGGCCCGCAAGGAATTTCGGCATACCTAAATATAGGGCTTCGGTTGCCCGTAACGCTATGGGGAGGCGGTGTGGGCCCTGGCCCGCCAGGCGTAGGTGAAGTACGGCAGGGAGATCACCGCGTCCGGTGGAAACGCCAGGTAGTCGTGGAGGTACCACCGCAGGTTGGCCTCGAGCCGGGCCCGGGTGGCCTCCGAGGCGCGCTGGTAGTAGCTGCGGGATTTCGCCAGGTCGACCACCCCGGCGGCGTCCAGCTCCTGGGTCCAGCGCACCCTCATCGGTTCGGGCCGGGTGAAGAGCGGCCCGAAGTCGGGCCGGTACCCGGGGGAGTAGACGTCACCGGCGTGCATGATGCGCGAGAGCCGGTGGACCCACGGCAGGCCGACGTCGAGCTGGTTCCAGAGGACCCCGAGCGTGCCGCCCGGCACGAGGACGCGGGCCGCCTCCGCCGTGGCGGCCGCAGGGTCGACCCAGTGCCAGGCCTGGGCGAGGGTGACAAGGTCCACGGAGGCGCCGGGCAGGCAGGTGGTCTCGGCGGTTCCGGTGAGCACGGCCGCACCGGGCAGGCGGGAGGCGAGCACGGAGAGCATGTCCGCGGAGGGGTCGAGGGCGGTCACCGTAAGCCCGTGGTCGAGCAGCATGCGGGTGAAGATCCCGGTGCCGGCACCGAGGTCGGCGGCGGACTCGGCACCCGGCGGCACCACCCATTCCACGACCTGCTCGGGGTACGACGGACGGACGCGGTCGTAGCGGCCGGCGCCGGTGAGGTAACCGGCGGCCAGCGAGCGCCGGCGGCCGGGGTCCATCCGGGGTCCGCTGCGCGCCGGTGCGGGCCTGCGCGGGCCGCCGGGAGCTCCCCGGTGTGCGCCCGTCAGAGCAGATCGTCCATCTGCGGGTTGAGCATCCGGAGCACGTCGCTGTGGAGCGTGCCGTTGGTGGCCAGCGCGTTGCCGCCGTAGGGGCCGTCGGTCCCGTCGAGGGAGGTGAACCGTCCGCCGGCCTCGGTCACGATCGGGACCAGCGCCGCCATGTCGTGAAGGTTGAGCTCGGGTTCGCACGCAATGTCGACGGCGCCCTCCGCCACCAGGCAGTACGACCAGAAATCCCCGTAGGCGCGGGTGCGCCAGACCCGCTCGGTGAGGTTGACGAACTCCGGCAGGGCAGAGCGTGCCTTCCACCCGGAGAGGCTTGAATAGGAGAGCGAGGCGTCCTCGAGGCGGGACACGTTCGAGACCCGCAGCCGGGTCGCGGCCGCCAGGGACTTGCCCATGAACGCGCCGGTGCCCTCGGCCGCCCACCACCGCTTGCCCAGCGCCGGGGCGCTCACCAGGCCGACCACCGGCCGGCCTTCGTCCACGAGGGCGATCAGGGTGGCCCAGACGGGCACGCCGCGCACGAAGTTCTTGGTTCCGTCGATCGGGTCGATGATCCAGCGCCGCGACCCCGACCCGGTGCTCCCGAACTCCTCGCCCAGCACGGCGTCGCGCGGGCGCACGCGCGAGAGTTGGCTGCGGATGGATTCCTCCGCCGCCCGGTCGGCGTCGGTGACCGGGGTGAGGTCGGGCTTGGTCTCTACGCGGAGGTCCTGCGCCCGGAACCGGGACATGGTCTGGTCATCGACCGAGTCCGCCATCACGTGGGCGAGGCGCAGGTCATCGTTGTAGCTCTGGACGAGGTTCATGCCTTCAACTTATCGCTTCCGGGGCCATTACCCGGAAAAGGCGCCGGGGCCCGACTATGCCCGTGGAACCGAGAATGATTGCAGCTTCCCAGCCGGGGAGGCGACCCGCGTTCTCCATTCCCCACTCGAGCGCACAGGACGACTGCATATTATATCCACCGGCTTTCCAGGAGTCCACGCCGGGCGCGGGCGGCCGGGCCGGTGTCGACACTCCTGGTGGGCAGGACTAGGCTCGCCGTCACAACGTAATTCTTCTGCTGTCGTCCGCTGTTTCCGGATCCCCACCGGGGCGACCAGGAACAGCCGCCTTATATCTCCCTCCACTCCTGGTATTGCGACGGAGCGCCATGAGCAGCGTTGGTTTGCTATACGTGGGCGCGGTTCTCTTCATCAACGGGCTAATGCTTATCGGGGTAGTCCCCGGTAAATCCGCGGCCATTCTCAATTTCTTTGTCGGGACGATGCAGGTTGTCTTCCCAACCATCATCCTCATTCAGGCCAATAACGACCTGCCCACGATCTTCGGGGCTGCCGGCCTGTATCTCTTCGGCTTCACCTACCTCTACGTTGGGATACTCCAGGTCACCGGAGTCAGCGGTGAGGGCCTTGGCTGGTTCTCGCTATTCGTTGCCGTCTGTGCTGTCGTGATCGGCGCCCTCCAGTTCACCCTCGTGGGGGACCCTGTCTTCGGTGTCATCTGGCTGACCTGGGCCGTTCTCTGGTTCCTGTTCTTCCTCCTGTTGGCACTGGGGCGGGACTCCCTGACCTATGCCACCGGCTGGTTCACGATCTTCGTCGCCCACATCACCGGGACGATTCCGGCGTTCTTCCTGCTGGTGGGCAGGTATGACACGAACGCGGGGCTTGCCCTGCTGGTGACGGTTGCGGCGGTGGCCGCCCTGGCGGCAGGACTCTTCCTCGGGCGGAAAGGCATCCCGCGCGGAAAGACGTCGGAGGAGGGGGCGGCTGTGTCGCCGGCCTGAGTGTCGATTGCCCAAAGAAAGGTCTGCCCTATGCCCATCTATGAGTATTCCTGTCCTCAGTGCGCAGCATTCGAAGTGATCCGTCCCATGGAAGCAGCAGCGGACGAACAGGTCTGCCCCACCTGCGGCCAGGAGGCGCGGCGAAAGATCAGCGCGCCCCACCTTTCCAGGGCGGGCACGGCGGCCTTTTCGCTGATCGATTCAACACACCGGAGTGCATCGGAACCTCAGGTGGTGACCGGGACGCTGCCATCGACGAATGCACGCAGGACCTCGCCCTATTCGTCCAATCCGCTACACCAGAAACTGCCGCGGCCCTAGTTGATGGGTGCGGCCAGATCCAGATATTGGAGGAGTTCAAATGCCTGACGTCATATTTCCGCTCGATTCGTCCAAGAAATTCGAAGACCAGGAGAAAGTCGGACATAACCGGTGGCATCCGGAAATTCCGCCGGTCGCCACGGTGAGGCGCGGAGATTCGTTCCGGGTCCACTGCCGTGAATGGTTCGACGGCGCCATCGTCAACGACGACTCCGCAGACGACATCCTCAACGCCCCGCTGCTCACCGTCCACAAGCTCAGCGGGCCCTTCGCCGTCGAAGGAGCGAGGCCGGGTGACCTCCTCGTCGTCGATATCCTCGACGTCGGACCAATTCCGCAGGAGGACTCGGGGCCTCTGGCCGGGCAGGGGTGGGGCTACACCGGTATTTTTGCGCGGAACAACGGCGGCGGGTTCCTGACGGACCAGTTCCCCGACGCCTACAAGGCGATCTGGGACTTCACCGGGCAGGTGGCAACCTCGAGGCATGTTCCGGAGGTGTCCTATGTAGGGCTCATCCACCCCGGCCTGATGGGTACGGCGCCCTCCGCCCAGCTGCTCGCGAAGTGGAACCAGCGCGAAGGCGACCTGATCGCCACCGACCCCAACCGCGTGCCGCCGCTCGCGCTGCCGCCCGAACCGCGGGAGGCGGTGCTGGGCAGCCTGGCGGCGTCGGAGTTCGACCGGGTGGCAGGGGAGGCCGCGCGCACGGCACCGCCCCGGGAGAACGGCGGCAATCAGGACATCAAGAACCTCTCGAAAGGCACCCGGATTTTCTACCCGGTGTTCGTCGACGGAGCGAACCTCTCACTGGGCGATCTTCACTTCTCCCAGGGTGACGGCGAGATCACCTTCTGCGGCGCGATCGAGATGGGCGGTTTCATCGACCTTCGAGTCGATGTGATCAAGGGAGGCATGGAAACCTACGGCGTGAGCGAGAACGCCATTTTCATGCCCGGCATCGTGGACCCCCGGTACAGCGAGTGGATCGCCTTCTCGGGCACGTCGGTGACCCTTGATGGCAAGCAGCACTACCTCGACTCGCACCTGTCCTATCAGCGCGCGTGCCTTCATGCCATCGACTACCTGACGAAGTTCGGCTACAGCCCCGAGCAGGCCTACCTGCTGCTGGGGTCGGCGCCGATCGAGGGCAGGCTGTCCGGCGTGGTGGACATCCCCAACTCGTGCTCGACGGTCTACATCCCGACGGCGATCTTCGACTTCGATGTGCGTCCCTCGGCGGCCGGCCCGCACAAGGTGAACGCCGGCATGGGCGCACCGCGGTCGAACAACACCTAGGAGGACCACCGGATGGCGGCGCCGCGGGAGGTCCAGAGCGGCCCCCGGCCTCCACCGGGGCCGTTAACGGCCAAGGGCCACCGGCGGCGGATGCCGCAGCGGTGACCCTTGGTTCGGCCGCTCAGCGCGGCCGGAGGTTGCATTCCCGGAGGAGGGAAACCTTAGAGAACGGTGATGTTCTCAGCCTGGGGGCCCTTGGGTCCCTGGGTGGTCTCGAAGTTGACCTTCTGGTTCTCTTCGAGTGAACGGAAGCCGTTCGAATTGATTGCGGAGAAGTGTGCGAACACGTCGGCGCCGCCGTCTTCGGGAGCGATGAAACCAAAGCCCTTTTCAGCGTTGAACCATTTCACTGTACCTGTAGCCATTTTTAGATCCTTACCTTGTGAGAGACGCCCCGAACTCCGGTGCGCTCGTCGTGGTGTTCGTTTTCGCTTATCAAAACAGCTTTCGAACTCCGAAAGGAGGATTCAAGGCCAGAAATTCAATGCGCAACACAACAACTGACTTCAGTCTAACAGGGTTTACTGGCTCCCCAGTTCCTTCGCCTCCTGCGCCGCCTGGCGGGAGTCCGAGGACCCGGCGCCGAGCAGGCGCCGGAGGGAGGCCAGGCGCACCGGCCCGGATTCGCCGGCGGCACCGCTGGCGACCCATCCGTCGAGGCCGCAGTTCACGGCGTTGGAGTCGTGGAGGCAGCCTCGTTCGCAGTCGGCGGTGCCCGGCTCAAGGTCGGGGAAGGCCTGGAGGATCCGGTCGGGGTCGACGTGGGCCAGGCCGAAGGACCGGATGCCGGGGGTGTCGATGATCCAGGTGCCGGGGGCGGACCCGGCGGCCTTGAGCGCAACGGCCGAGGATGAGGTGTGGCGGCCCCGTCCCGTGACGGCGTTGACGCCTCCGGTGGCGCGCGTGGAGCCGGTGAGGGCGTTGACCAGGGTGGACTTGCCGACCCCGGAGTGGCCAAGCAGCACGCTGACCTGTCCGTCGAGCTCCTCCCGCAGGGTGCTGATGGCCCCGCCCGAGAGGCGGGCCGAGGCGCCGTCGTCGGAGGTTGCCTCGATGCCGCCGGGGTCGGCGGCGGTCCTGCTGATCACCACCCGCAGGTCGAGGTGCTCGTAGTTGGCAAGCAGCGGCGCCGGGTCCACCAGATCCGCCTTCGTGACGCACAGCAGGGGGCGGATGCCGGCGTCGTAGGCGGCCACCAGCGCGCGGTCGATGAATCCGGTGCGCGGTTCCGGGTTGGCGGCGGCGACCACGATGACCAGCTGGTCGGCGTTGGCGACCACGACGCGCTCCACCGGGTCGGTGTCGTCGGCGCTGCGGCGCAGCACGGTGCGCCGCTCCTCAACGCGCACCAGGCGCGCCAGGGAGTCCGGGCCGCCGGAGAGGTCGCCGACGAGCGCCACCAGATCGCCGGCGACGACGGCGCTGCGGCGCAGCTCGCGGGCCCGCGCCGCCACGATGAGCCGCTCGTCGGGGGTGTCCTCATCGACGACGGCGGTGTAGCGGCCGCGGTCGACGGTGACGATCCTGCCGGTGACGGCGTCCTCGTAGGCCGGGCGGTTCTTGGTGCGGGGGCGGGAGCCCTTCTTGTTGGGGCGGATCCGCACGTCGGACTCGTCCCAGGCCCGGGAGCCCCTCCGGTTGCCGGCCTCAGTCACCCGGCGAGTCCCCGGTGCGCGCTGTGGCCACGAGCTGCGCCCACAGTTCTGGGAACTGCGGCAGCGTCTTGGCCGTGGTGGCGATGTTTTCAACGAGGACCCCGTCGACGGTGAGGCCGATCACCGCGCCGGCCGTGGCCATGCGGTGGTCGTCGTAGGTGGAGAACACGCCGCCGTGAAGCGGGGCGGGCCGGATGAGGAGGCCGTCCGCGGTTTCCTCGGCGTTCCCGCCCAGGGCGTTGATCTCACGCACCAGGGCCGCCAGCCGGTCCGTCTCGTGCCCCCGCAGGTGGGCGATGCCGCTCAGGGTCGACGGGGTCTCGGCCAGGGCGCACAGCGCGGCCACCGTCGGCGCCAGTTCGCTGGTGTCGGCGAAATCCCCGCCGGTGATGCGCGGGCCGCCGGTGACCGTCAGGGCGCCGCCTGCCAGTTCCACCGAGGCGCCCAGGCGCGGAAGGATCTGCCGCCACGCGTCGCCCACCTGGGTGGTCTCCGCCGGCCAGTTCGGGATGGTCACCCTGCCGCCGGTGACGACGGCGGCGGCGAGGAACGGCCCGGCGTTGGAGAGGTCCGGTTCGATGGCGATGTCGAAGGCGCGGATCGGGCCGGGGCTGACCCGCCAGGACGTCGGGACACTGTCATCGACCTCGACACCGACGCTTCGAAGCACCCTCACCGTCATCGCAATATGCTCCAGGCTGGGCAGCCGGCCGCCGGCGTGCTCGAGGTGAAGCCCGCGGGTGAACGCCGCCCCGGCCAGGAGCAGCGCTGAGACGAACTGCGAGGACGCGCCGGCGTCGATCGCCAGATGCCCGCCCTCGACGGCGCCGCGGCCGTCGACGGTGAAGGGAAGGGCGCCCGCGCCGTTGTCGTCGACCGGAACCCCCAGGCCGCGCAGGGCGCCGATCGTGGCACCCATGGGGCGTTGACGGGCGTGCGGATCGCCGTCGAACGCGGTGGCACCCTCCTGCAGGGCGGCCAGCACCGGCACGAAGCGCATCACCGTTCCGGCCAGCCCGCAGTCGATCCGCCGCTCCCGGCGCTCCCGGGGAAAGGGAACCACGTGGAGGTCCGGCCCGAACCGCCCGGTCCCCTCGATCGCGGTGACCGTAGCGCCGAGCGCGCGCAGGGCGTCGATCATCAGCGCCGAGTCGCGGGAGTGGAGCGGGTTGCGCAGCGTCGACGGTCCGTCGGCCAGGGCCGCCAGGACGAGGTACCGGTTGGTCAGGGACTTGGAGCCCGGAACCTCAACGACGGCGTCGACGGGCGCGCCGGGCCGGGGGGCCGGCCAGACGCCTGGAGATTGCTGAGGCACGGCGGTCCCGGCAGAAGGATGGGCCATGGAGGTTAGGAACCCACAACGTCGGCGGCGGTGCGGCGGACGGCGATATCGGCCTTCTTCAGCTGCTTGCGGGCGTCCTTGCTCAGGCCCACCGCGTTCTTCTTGGCACCCGAGGCGAAGTGCTCAGCGCGCCAGGCCAGCCCCGGGCGGCCGTTGGTGTCAACGGAGGCCAGCAGCGCCGCCCCGACGAGGGAAAGGTTGCGCAGCAGCTGGCCGCGGCGTTCCTTGCGGGCTGCCGGCGTCGAGGAGTCCGCCGACTTGAAATCGACAAGCGTGTTGGCCGCGGCGGAGACCGCGAGCAGCGTTCCGGCGACCCGGGAGAACCGTCCCAGACCGAGCAGGATGCCCGCGCCGAGCTGCACGCCGCCGAGGACCTGGGCGACCCGCTTGGCGTCACCGGTCACCGGGGCCAGGGAGGGGACGGCCTTGCCCAGCCGGGCCAGGACGGGTTCGAGCTGCTCGGCGCTTTTTCCTGCGCTCCGCAGCCGGTCCACCCCCGAGAAGGCGAAGCTGCTGGCGGTCAGTGGTCGGGCGATAACGCGGACAAGGGTCACAAGAGCCTCCTGGTTGCCGGCGCACCGGCGCCGGTGTTCATGATGATTCGGAACTTACGAAGCACGCTGGGTCTAGTTTTGCACTTTTGGACGTGGGAGGCGATCCGCCCGCCGCCGTACCGGCAGGTGGTGATCCCGCCGGAAATATGTGCTCTGCGGTGATCCCTCGCCGTGCCGGGGGAGCCGGTGGAATAAGGCCGGCCTCACCGGGGTTCCATCTGAGTAAGCGAAATCGACGGACGGGGGCACATTGGGTACACCGGCAAGTGTTTCGGAACAGCTCGCGCCCGACTTCCAGCTGAACGTTACGCTGGAGCAGCGGAGCCGCTCGGCGGCGCCCGGCAGCGGGCGCGTAGACTTTCCCCCAATGAATACAACAGCTCCGGCGGGCAGCAGCTCGACCGAAAATGACCAGTTGGACGTATCCACGGAATCGGACGCAGACCGCAAGGCCCGCTTCGAGCGGGACGCCATGCAGTACGTCGACCAGTTGTACTCGGCGGCCATGCGCATGGCCCGCAATCCCAGCGACGCCGAAGATCTGGTGCAGGAGGCCTACACCAAGGCGTTCTCGGCGTTCCACCAGTACAAGCCGGGAACGAACCTCAAGGCCTGGCTGTACCGGATCCTGACGAACACCTATATCAATCTCTACCGGAAGCGCCAGCGGGAGCCGCTGCAGTCGCATTCGGACACGATCGAGGACTGGCAGCTGGCCAAGGCAGCCGAACACACCTCCTCGGGTCTGCGGTCGGCCGAAGCCGAGGCGCTGGACCACCTGCCGGACTCGGACATTAAGAATGCGCTGCAGTCGATCCCCGAGGAATTCCGCCTCGCGGTGTACTTCTCGGACGTCGAGGGCTTTGCATACAAGGAAATCTCAGAAATCATGAATACGCCCATCGGGACGGTGATGTCCCGGTTGCACCGCGGGCGCAAGCTGCTGCGCGACCTCCTGTCGGAGTACGCGCTGGAGCGGGGGCTGGGCACCCCGGCCGCGGTGGAGGGTGTTAAGGGCACGAAACAGGAGAGTGCAAAATGAAGGATTGCGACGAATTGGGGGACTGCCCCGATGCGCGGATCGAGAAGCTGTACGACTACCTTGACGGCGAGCTCTCCCACAAGGACCTCGTGGAGATCAAGGCGCACCTCGACAGCTGCGCGGTGTGCGCCAAGGAGCACGACCTCGAGTGCGTCATCCGGGAGGTCGTGAAGCGCTCCTGCAGGGAGAAGGCACCGACCTCGCTGAAGGACAGCATCCTCGAGCGGATCGGCCAGCTGAAGACCGCCGGGCATTAGGCCCGGGCGCAGACAGAAAAAGACCCCCGTGCCGGAAGGCCGGGGGTCTTTTGCTGTGTTCCAACGATCAGGTGTTGGGACGCTTACCGTGGTTAGCGCCTCCGCGCTTACGGTCGCGGCGCTTGCGTGCTCGCTTGCTCATGGCTGGCCTCCTTAGATATGCCTACAGAACTGCATTCAAGTCTCCCACATCCAGCGGGTGCCTCCTAAACGCGCGGCGCCCCCGGGCGCCCGGCGTGCGGGCCCGCCCTAGGATGGGGGCACAGCACCTACCGAGGGAGATTTCCAATGCGCGCCGCCTACGTCGAAGCGACATCGAAGGACAACCCGCTCGGGGCCCTGCGGGTGGGGGAGTTCGAGCCGCCCGCGCCGCCGGACGGGTTCCGCCGGGTGAGGGTGGTGGCCTCCGCGCTGAACCGTCACGACCTGTTCTCCCTCCAGGGGGTGGGCCTGCCGGATGAGCGCCTCCCCATGGTCCTCGGGTGTGATGCGGCGGGGGTCGACGACGACGGGCGCAGCGTGATCGTGCACTCGGTGCTGTCCTCGCCGGGATGGGAGGGCGACGAGACCCTCGACCCGCAGCGCTCCCTGCTCTCCGAACGCTACCCGGGCACCATGGCGGACTACGTGTGGGTGCCCGAACGCAACCTGGTGCCCAAGCCCGAATGCCTTTCCTTCGAGGAGGCCGCCTGCCTTCCGACGGCGTGGCTGACCGCCTACCGGATGCTGTTCACCGTCTCGCCCGCGGCCCCCGGTTCGACGATCCTGATCCAGGGCTCGGGCGGCGGCGTCTCCACGGCCCTGATCAGCCTCGCGTCGGCCGCCGGCTTCCGTGTCTGGGTCACGGGCAGGAACGCCGGGAAGCTCGACCGTGCCCGCGCCCTGGGGGCCGCGGACACGTTTGAGGCCGGTGCCCGCCTGCCGGAGCGGGTCGACGTCGTGTTCGACTCCGTCGGCGAGGCGACCTGGTCCTCCTCGCTCAAGGCGCTGCGGCCCGGGGGAGCGGTGGTGACCTGCGGCGCCACCAGCGGGCCGGCGCCCTCGGCGGAGCTGAACCGGGTGTTCTTCCTCCAGCTGCGGGTCCTCGGCTCCACCATGGGCACCCGGGACGAGCTGCTCCGGCTGACCCGGTTCCTGGCGGCCACGGGCGTCCGTCCGCCGATCGACTCGGTGCTCGGCCTCGAGGATGCGGCGGACGGCTTCGCCCGGATGGCCGCCGGGGACGTGTTCGGCAAGATCGTCTTCCGGCACTAGCCCGGCCGGCCCTGGTGCGGCAGGCCCGGCATGCAGCGGGCCCGGCAGGCAGCAGGCCCCCGACGGAAGGTCGGGGGCCTGCTGTGTGCCTGGGCAGTACCTCTAGGACGCTGTCGTCCCTGCTGCGAGGATTGCGTTGCGCTGTTCGCGCCGCACGGCCTGCTCCGTGGGGTCCGGCACGGGTGCCGCGGCGAGGAGCCGTCGGGTGTACGGGTCGCGGGGATACTTCAGCACCTGCTCGGTGGTGCCCTGCTCCACCAGGCGGCCCTTGCTGAGCACCGCGATGTGGCTGGCGAGCAGCTCGACCACGGCAAGGTCGTGGCTGACGAACAGGCAGGCGAAGCCCCGCTCGCGCTGCAGCTCCTGCAGCAGCTTCAGCACCGCGGCCTGCACCGACACATCGAGGGCCGACGTCGGCTCGTCGGCGACGAGGAGGGACGGCCGGAGCGACAGGGCGCGGGCGATGCCCACCCGCTGGCGCTGGCCGCCGGAGAGTTCGTGCGGGTACCGGTTCCGGAAGGAGACCGGCAGCTGCACGTCCTCGAGCAGGCCCTGCACCCTCCGGTCGAGATCGGCCCGGGAGAGCTTCTCGTGCAGGTACAGCGGCTCGCCGATGCTGTCCCCGATGGAGAGACGCGGATTCAGCGAGGCGGCCGGGTCCTGGAAGACGATGGCGAACTTCTTCCGCAGCGGCAGGAGCTGCCGGGCCGAGAGCGAGGTGATGTCCGTCCCCGCGATCCGCACGCTACCCGAGCTGGTCCGGATCAGCCCGGTGACCGCCCGGGCGATCGTCGACTTGCCCGAACCCGACTCGCCGACCAGCCCCATGACCTCCCCGGGCAGGATGGTGAAGGACACGTCGTGAACCGCCTTGAAGGGCGGCTGCCGGAAGCGGCCCGGATACTCGATGTCCACGCCCGCCAGTTCCAGCGCCGGCACGGTGCCGGCGGCGGTGTGCTGCTGCCGGTGCGCCAGGGCGCGTTCGGCGTAGTCCTCGTGGATCCGGATGCTGCCGTCGACGACCTCGACGTCGGTGAGGACCCCTCCGACCTTCGAGCCCAGGTACGGCACGGCATCGAGCAGCTGGCGGGTGTAGGGCTCCTTAGGGGTGAGGAAGAGCTGCTGCGAGGGGGCGGACTCCACGATCCGGCCGCGTTCCATCACCACAATGTGATCGGCAAGGTCCGCCACCACCCCCATGTCGTGGGTGATCAGGAGGATGGCGCTGCGCAGGCGCTTGTTGAGCCGGCGCAGCAGTTCGAGGACCTCGGCCTGCACGGTGACGTCGAGCGCCGTCGTGGGTTCGTCGGCGACGAGCAGCATCGGGTCGTTGGCCAGGGCGATGGCGATCATCGCCCGCTGGCGCTGCCCGCCGGAGAACTGGTGCGGATAGGAGTCGTAGCGCCGCTCGGGCTCGGGGATCTCCACCATGCGCAGCAGTTCGATCGCCCGTTCCTTGGCCGCGGCGGGGGAGGCCTCGGTGTGCTGCTCGACCGCCTCGCGGATCTGCTCGCCCACGGTCAGCACCGGGTTGAGTGCCGTCATCGGTTCCTGGAAGATCATCGCGACGTCGTTGCCGCGGATCCGGCGCAGGGTCTTCTGCGGGGCGCCGATCAGCTCCTTGCCCATCAGTCGGGCGCTGCCCTTGGACCTGCCGTTGCGGGGCAGCAGCCCGAGCAGCGCCATCGAGGACATGCTCTTGCCGGAGCCGGACTCGCCCACGATGGCGAGGATCTCGCCGGGGTGGATGTCGTAGGAGACGTCCTCGGCGGCCATCACCCATTCATTGTCGACATTGAAGTCGACGCCGAGGCCGCGTACCGAGAGGATGGGGCCGTCGGCGGGGGACACGGCGTCGTCGGAGAGCGTCCCGGTGTGCTCAGCTGTCATTGCTTGATCCTTGTCTGCTTGGGATCGAAGGCGTCGCGCAGGCCGTCTCCGATGAAGTTCACGGCGAGGGCGATGCCGACGATGAAGGCGCCCGGCCAGAGGAACAGCCAGGGCCGTACTGTCAGGGCCGAGCGGTTGTCGTTGATCGCCTTACCCAGCGAGGTGTCGGGCGCGACGACGCCGAGCCCGAGGTAGCTCAGGGCCGTCTCGAGCAGGATCGCCCCGGAGATTGCGAGGGTCGCGAAGACGATGATCACCCCGACGGTGTTGGGGAGGATGTGCCGGAAGATGATCCGGGCGGAACTCGCGCCCACCGACTTCGCCGACTCGACGAATTCCTTCTCCCGCAGCGAGAGGAACTCACCGCGCACGATCCGGGCCAGGCCGGTCCAGGTGACCAGGCCGAGGAAGACGCCGAAGGGAAGGATGCCAAAGCGCGCGACGACGCCGGCCATCACCGCGGCGATGACCACCGTGGGGATGGTGATCACGACGTCGGTGATGCGCATCAGGACCGCCTCCGTCCAGCCCCGGAAATATCCGGCGATGGCCCCGACAGCGGTGCCGACGAGCGTGGCGACCAGGCCGACGGTCATGGCGATGATCAGGGAGGTCTGGATGCCGCGCATGGTCAGCGCGAAGTAGTCACGGCCCAGCACATCCTGCCCGAAGGGGTGCTCGCCGAGGCTGAACGGCCAGAGGGTCAGGGTCGGCCGGCCCTCGTTGAAGCGGGCGCCGAGCACGTCGTACTCTTTGTTCCACCAGCCCGGGATGCCGGCCACCCCGATGGAGCTGAAGGACAGCAGGACGATCAGGGCCAGCAGGCCCATGCCCGCGAGGGCGCCCTTGTGGCGGAAGAAGCGCTCGCGCACCAGGCGGCCCTGGCTCTTCGCCTCGGTGGTGCGGATGCGCTCGGTCTGCTGCCGGGTGGGCGCGCCGAGGGCGATGTCGGTGTCCTGGCTCGCGAGCGTCATTTCGGATAGCTCAACCTGCGGGCGGGAATCTGCCGGCTCGATGTCGGATCTGCTCATGATTCGGCTCCTAGCTCAGGGTGATGCGCGGGTCGAGGAAGGCGTAGGCGATGTCGGCGAGCATGTTGAACAGCACCGCCGCCGTTCCCACGACGAGGAAGAAGGCCATCACGGGGGCGGGATCGACGGTGTGGACGCCGTCCACGAACATCTTGCCCATGCCGTTCCAGCCGAAGACCGTCTCGGTGATCACGGCCCCGCCCAGCACGCCGGCGAAGTCGAACGCCATCAGCGTGGTGATCGGGATCATCGCGTTCCGGAAGGCGTGCTTCACCAGCACCGTCCGCTCGCTGAGCCCCTTGGCCCGCGCCGTCCGGATGTAGTCCTGGTTCATCACATCGAGCTGGCTCGCCCGCGTGTACCGCGTGTAGGTGGCGAAGGAGATCAGGGTGATGGCGATGGTGGGCAGGATCAGGTGCAGCGCGTAATCGAGGTTGGTCTGCCAGAAGCCTCCGGAGAGGTTCGGGGACTCGGAGCCGGTGGTGGGGATGGGCCGCCCGCCGGCCCGCGCCGAGAGTTCGGGGTAGGCCTGCAGCAACCGGTCGAGGAAGATCAGCAGTCCGATGCTGAAGGCGATCACCGCGGAGATCCGCGCCGCGCGCGCCCGGTAGGGGCCGCCGACGAACCCGCCGGCGGCGTAAGCCACCGCCACCGTCAGCCCGAGGAGCGCAAGGACGGTGAGCCAGTTGGGGTCGGCCAGCAGCGGGATGGAGAGGAGGTATCCGGCATAGCCCACCGCGGCGGCCGTCAGTGCGGCGTAGAGGATCCGGCGGCGCCGGAACCCGGCAAGCAGGGCGGTCCAGAGCAGGGCCACGGCCCCGGCCGAGATCAGCATGCCGACCGGCCCCAGGCCCGGAGTGACGAACCAGCCGGTCACCAGCAGCAGCCACAGGGCGACGGCGGTCGCCGCGGCGGCGATGCCGAAGACGGCGAGCCTGCGCTTCCTATCGCCACCGACGACGACGGCCCAGATGACGCCGGCGACCACCCCGACGAGCAGGATGGTCAGGTAGGGGAACTGCGGATTGGCAAGCCACGTATTGAGGTCGATCGCCAGGTACTGCTTGAGCAGGGTCGAAAGCCAGAACAGCGGCAGCGAAAACAGGACGAAGGAGATGAAAGTGATTGAGTAGTCGAACGTCGTGTACTGGCGGATCGCCGTGACGATGCCCACGACCACCCCGAGGACCAGGGCGATCACCGTGGCCACCAGGACGAGGCGGAAGGTCGAGCCGATGGCGCTTTCGAGTTGGGGGAGGACGGCGTTTCCGGCCCGATCGGAGCCGAGGGTGCAGTCGACGCCGCCCGGGACGAGGCAGTGGCCCAGGTCCTGGAGCCACAGGAAGTAGCGCATGAGCGGTGGCTGGTCGAGGTTCATCGCCTCGGTGCGAGCGGCGATCGTCGCCTTCTTCGACGAGCCCGAGGCTTCACCAAGGTCCCCGAGGGGATCGCCCGACGAGATGACGAGGAAGAACATGAGCGTCGTGGCCGCCGCCATGATGAAAAAGGAGATGAGTAAACGTTTGGCAATGAAAAACAACACTGGGGGGCTCCTAGGGACGGTCTGCAGATGAGCCGGGTGCTGTCAGAAGGGCGGGCAGACCCAAGGATCTGCCCGCCCTTCTGCACAGCCCCGCGTCAGCGGGTTACTTCTTCTTCGTCCACTCGTAGGCGTTCCAGGTCAGGCCCGTCTGCGTCGGGTTGGGCTCGACGCCCTCGACCTTGGAGTTCCAGGCGTTGATGCCCGGGTTGGCGTAGAGCACCACGTTGTACTGGGTTTCGGCAAGCCGCTGCTCCAGTTCGGTCTTCATCTCGACGACCTTTTCGGGGTCGGTGTTCGTGACGATTTCCTTCCAGATGCTGTCGACCTTCTCGTCCTTGTAGCCGCCGAAGTTCTGCTCGCCGTCGGAGACGTAGATCGACTCGGCGGAGGCCACGAGGCCGGATCCGGCCCAGCCGAAGAGCACCGCGTCCCAGGAGCCGGGCTGGGCGAGCATTGCGGCCCACTCCTCCTCGGGCTGGGGGATGATCTCAAAGCCGGCCTTGTCGCAGGAGGCCTTGATGAGGGCAACCATGTCGGCGCGCAGCTGGCTGGTGGACGCGTACATCAGGCTCACCTTGACCGGCTCGGTCTTGCCGGCGTCGGCGAGCAGGGCCTTGGCGCCCTCGATGTCGAGCTCGGCGTTCTCGGTGGCCGCGGGGGCGCCCTCAAGCACCGTGTCGTAGTCGGGCTGGGCCGGCTGGTACTCGCGCAGGTCCATCACCTTGCCCTCGGGCTCGATGGGCGTGACGAACTTCTCGACCATGTCCGCGCGCGGCATGCACTTCGCGAAGGCCTGGCGCACCTCGAGGTCCTCGAACACGTCGCCGGGCCGCTGGGCGAGGTCAACGTGGGAGAAGGTGAGGGTTTCACCGGTCTCGACGGTGACGGTCTCACCGATCTGCTCAAGCGCCGACTTGGTGTCGACCGTCGGGCTCGAGGGATCGATGACGTCGACGTCGCCGTTCTCCAGGGCCTGGACGGCTTCTTCGTCGACGACCGTCTTGTAGACGAGGGTCTCGGTCTTGGCTGCGCGCTCCTCGCCCCAGTACTCCTCGTTCTTGACCAGGGTCAGCGTGCCGTTGACCGCGTTGTCCAGCTTGTAGGGGCCGGAGGAGGGGATCAGTGCCTCGTCGGGGAGGCTGGGAAGGTCGGCTTCGTAGTTCCAGCCGGTGTTCCAGAACTCGGCGACGGGCTTGAGCGCCTCGATGTCGGTGCCCTTGATCGCTTCGATCAGTTCGGCGCCGTCACCCTCGGGGGACATTCCGCCCTGCTCCGCCGCGATGTGGGCCGGCATCATGGGTTCGGAGAGGAGCGATTCCCAGTCGGCGTAGGGCTCGGAGTAGACGAACTCGAACTCCTTGTCGCCGGCCTCGCCCTCGGGGAGCTCGACCTGGGCGAAGCCATTGGTCGAGGCGGCCTGGAACAGGTCGGTCTCGGCTCCCGTGTCGGGGTCCTTCTCGCCGCTCGGGTGCTTGCCGGAGGCGGCGGCCCACTGCAGGAGGACGTCGTCGAAGTCGATCGGCGTCCCGTCGGACCACACGGCATCCTCATTGATGGTGTACTTGACGGTCAGCGGGTCGTCGCTTGTCTTTTCGAAGGTGCCGAAATCCTCGTTGCGCTCCAGCTCGCCGTCGGCGTTGAAGGCGACAAACGTACTGTGGACAACGTTGTTCACATAGGTGTTGTAGACGCTGTTGGCGTTGGCGGTGTAGCTGTTGTAGGCGTCCGGGGTCTGGCTGATGGCCACATTGATGGTCGTGGCGAGGTCTTCCTCTGCAGCCTCGGAGGGCTGCTCCGCCGTCCCGCCGGCCGATCCGCAGGCGCTGAGCAGAAGCACCCCAATGGAAAGAGCCGCGAGAGTGGCTGTGCGCTTATTACGCATTCGTCATCCTTACTGTGCTAGAGGCGCACGGGACCGGTTGGTCAGTCCCGTTCAAGTGGATAGCTCCAGTGACAGCGATCACACTTCCGTCAGCATAACCAAGGTTTGTTGCCTCGGACACCCAGTAAATAAGTGATAACTGATTCGTTATCTTCCGGACACATGGAGAGATTTGGTTTCACATTTTCAACAGCGCTGTGCCACAGCCTTCACAACGCCGAAACAGCAGAAAACCACCCTTTCGCGGTGGAAAAGGGTGGTTTTCTGCTGTTTCGGCGGGGTGGGCCCGCTAGGAGGCCGGAATCTCAAGCCACTGGAACCAGCCCCGGTGGAGCACCAGCCAGGCCATCAGCCCATAGCCGGCCTGGCCGGGAGTTCCACCGTTCGCCGCGAGGTCATTGCGCCACTGCTCATGGGCCACCAGCGGGGTGAAGGTGTCGATGTAGACGTGCTTGCGGCGGGTGGTGACGTCGGCGAAGGCCGCCGAGAGTTCCCCCAGCCGGCGGTTGCGCTCGGGGTCGAGGCCCGGGGGAGGCCCGACGACGAGGACCTTGACGCTCATCTGGGCGGCACCGTCGAGAATGTTCGCGAGGTTAAGCCGGCTGCGGGCCGTGGAGAGGTCGAGATCGAGGTCCCGGTCGGAGAGGCCGATGACGAGGCGGTTCTCGAACCCGTCGTCGAACCGGCGCCCGGTCTCCTGCAGCCACCGGTTGGCCAAGGACTCGGTGCCTTCACGGGGAGCGGCCAGGGGATAGGCCTCGACCTGCACGCCGTCGGGAGCGGTGCGGGCCATGACGCGTCCTAGCCAGCCCAGCGCGCGCGGATCTCCAAGTCCTGCGAGAAGTTCGTCGCCCACTGCGGCTAGCCGGATTCTGCGTTGTTCCACTGGATCCCTCGGTTACTGATTGGTGTCGGTGCACGCACGGATTTGCGCCGTGCGGAACTGGAGTAATGCCTTAAATGCGTTGGGTGGGGCACAGGTCCCCACCCAACATCATACTGATCGGCCCGTTACTTTCTTCCGAATGCCTTGCGCACGAGGATTTCCTGCTCCACCGCGTGGTGCTTGGCGGAGCCCGTAGCGGTCGCAGCCGAGGCCGGCCGCGAGGCGAGCTCGATGCCGCCCTCGATGTGCTGGGGCAGGTTCAGTCCGATGAACGGCCACGGACCCTGGTTGGCCGGTTCGTCCTGCGCCCAGACGACGTCGGCGTTGGGGTAGGCCGCCAGCGCCTCCTTGATCTCATCGAGCGGCAGCGGGTAGAGCTGCTCGACGCGCACGATGGCGGTTTTCTTATCGTCGGCCTTTTGCCGGGCCGACAGCAGGTCGTAGTAGAGCCGGCCGGAGACCAGGATGACCCGCTCGACCTCGGCACCCGGAGTCTCAAGGGTGTCGGGGATGACGGGCTGGAAGCTGCCGGAGGTGAAGTCCTCGACCGAACTCGCTGCCGCCTTCAGGCGCAGCAGCTGCTTGGGCGTGAAGATGATCAGCGGCTTGCGCGGCCGGCGGTAGGCGTGCTGGCGCAGCAGGTGGAAGTGCGAGGCCGCGCTGCTCGGGTTGGCCACGAACATGTTCTCCTCGGCGCACATCTGGAGGAACCGTTCGATCCGTGCCGAGGAGTGGTCCGGGCCCTGTCCCTCGTAGCCGTGGGGCAGCATGAGCACGAGCGAGGAGCGCTGGCCCCACTTCTGCTCGGCGGAGCTGATGAACTCGTCGATGATCGTCTGCGCGCCGTTGACGAAGTCACCGAACTGCGCCTCCCAGATCACCAGCGCGTCCGGCCGCTCCACCGAGTAGCCGTATTCGAAGCCCATGGCGGCGTATTCCGAAAGCAGCGAATCGTAGATCCACAGCTTTGCCTGGTCTTCGCTGAGCCGCTCCAGCGGTAGCCACTCGGTGCCGTTGGCGCGGTCGTGGAACACCGCGTGGCGCTGCACGAAGGTGCCGCGGCGGGTGTCCTGCCCGGCGAGGCGGACGGGGACGCCCTCCATCAGCAGCGAACCGAGGGCGGCCATTTCGCCGAAGCCCCAGTCGATGCCGCCTTCGCGGGACATCTGCTCGCGGCGCTCCAGGAGCGCCTTGAGCTTGGGGTGGACGGTGAAGCCCTCCGGCACGTCCGTGTGGGCCTTGCCGATGGCGGCGAGGACCTCGGCCGAGATGGCGGTGGGCTTGGGCCCGGCCTCCTCGCCGTCGGTCTGCTGGGCGGAGGGGCGCTCGAGGTTGGAGACCGCTGCGGGATCCTCGGAGACCAGCGGCATCGGGGAGGTCTGGGCGGCGTGGGTCTCCGCGAACACCCGCTCGAGTCGCTCCTGGTAGTCGCGCAGCGCCTGCTCGGCCTCTTCCTCGGTGATGTCGCCGCGGCCGATGAGTGCCTCGGTGTAGAGCTTGCGGACCGAACGCTTGGCCTCGATCAGGTTGTACATCATCGGCTGGGTCATCGACGGGTCGTCGCCCTCGTTGTGTCCGCGGCGGCGGTAGCAGACCATGTCGATGACGACGTCCTTGTTGAACCGCTGGCGGAACTGGTAGGCGAGCTGCGCCACCCGCACCACGGCCTCGGGGTCGTCGCCGTTGACGTGGAAGATCGGCGCCTGGACCATCTTGGCGACGTCGGTGGAGTACACCGAGGACCGCGACGACGTCGGGGAGGTGGTGAAGCCGACCTGGTTGTTCACGATGACGTGGATGGTGCCGCCGGTGCGGTAGCCGCGCAGCTGCGAAAGGTTCAGCGTCTCCGCCACAACGCCCTGGCCGGCGAAGGCCGCGTCGCCGTGGATCAGAATCGGCAGCACGGGGAACGCCCCGCCCTGGTCGAGGCGGTCCTGCTTGGCCCGCACGATGCCCTCGAGCACCGGGTCGACCGCCTCAAGGTGCGAGGGGTTCGCCGCAAGATAGACCCGGGTGGTGTTGCCGGCGTCGGAGGTGAAGGTCCCCTCGGTGCCAAGGTGGTACTTCACGTCCCCGGAGCCCTGGACCGAACGCGGGTCCTGGGTTCCTTCGAACTCGCGGAACACCTGGGCGTAGGTCTTGCCGGCGATGTTCGTCAGCACGTTCAGCCGGCCGCGGTGGGCCATGCCGACGGCCACCTCGTCGAGCCCGTCGTCGGCGGCACCGGAGATGATGGCGTCCAGCAGTGGGATGAGGGATTCACCGCCCTCGAGCGAGAAGCGCTTCTGGCCGACGAACTTGGTCTGCAGGAAGGTCTCGAAGGCCTCGGCGGAGTTCAGCTTGTGCAGGATGCGCAGCTGTTCCTCGCGGCTCGGCTTGGAGTAGGGGTGTTCCAGCTCGTCCTGGAACCACTGGCGCTCTTCCGGGTCCTGGATGTGCATGTACTCGATGCCCGTGGTGCGGCAGTAGGCGTCGCGCAGCACTCCGAGCATGTCGCGGAACTTGAGCATCGGCTTGCCGCCGAAGCCGCCCGTCGGCCATTCGCGGTCGAGGTCCCACAGGGTCAGTCCGTGGGTGCGCACATCGAGGTCCGCGTGCTTGCGCTGGACGTATTCCAGCGGGTTGGTGTCGGCCATGAGGTGGCCGCGCACCCGGTAGGCGTGGATGAGCTGCTGGATCCGGGCGACCTTGTTGATCTCGTCCATTGGGTCGACCTGGATGTCGGCGCTCCAGCGCACCGGCTCGTACGGGATGCGCAGGGATTCGAAGATCTCGTCGTAGAAGCCCTGCTCGCCCAGCAGGAGCTGGTGGATGATGCGCAGGAACTCGCCGCTGCCGGCACCCTGGATGACCCGGTGGTCGTAGGTGGAGGTCAGCGTGATGGTCTTGGAGATCGCATGCTGGGCCAGCGTCTTCTCGCTGGCGCCCTGGAACGCGGCCGGGTACTCGAGCGCGCCGGCACCGATGATGCATGCCTGGCCCTTTGAGAGGCGGGGCACCGAGTGGACGGTGCCGATGCCGCCAGGGTTGGTGAGCGACACGGTGGTTCCGGCGTAGTCGTCGGCGCCGAGCTTGCCGCCGCGGGCCTTCTTCACGAGGTCTTCGTAGGCGCGCCAGAACTCCGAAAAGTTCATGTTCTCGGCCTTCTTGATGTTCGGCACGACAAGCAGCCGCGTGCCGTCGGGCTTGGGCATGTCGATCGCGAGGCCGAAGTTCACGTGCGCCGGCTGCACCGCCGAGGGCTTGCCGTCGATGATGTCGTAGTAGACGTTTTGGGAGGGGAACTGGGCCAGGGCGCGCACGATGGCGTAGCCGATGATGTGGGTGAACGACACCTTTCCGCCACGGGCGCGGGCGAGGTGGTTGTTAATTACGACGCGGTTGTCAATCAGAAGCTTCGCTGGGATGGTGCGCACGCTCGTGGCGGTGGGAACCGAGAGGCTCGCGTCCATGTTCGTCGCGATGGCTTTCGCCGGTCCACGCAGGACACTGACCGTGTCCTCGTCCATCTGGGTGTTTCGCGCTGTCTCCGGCAGCTGGGCCGGGATGGGCGGGCCGGCTGGCTTGGCGGGTTCGGGCTTCTTCTCCGCTGCGGGCTTCGGGGCCGGCTCCTTCGCCGGCTCCTTTGCCACGGGCGGCTTTCCCGACTCCTGTGTCGAGGCGGGCGATTCGCCCGAGGCCTTGGGTGCGGCGGCTTCGGTCTTCACGACCGGCGCTTCGCTGGTGGCAGGCGCCGCGGCTGCGGCGGGTGCCTTGGTTTCACCGGCAGCGGCGCCATTGCCCTGGCCGTTCTCTTTCGGCTGATTTTCCGCATCGAAGGAGTCGAAGAGATCCCACCACTTCGGGTCGACCGAGTTCCGGTCTTTCTGAAACTGTTCGTACAGTTCGTCAACAAGCCACTCATTTCCGCCGAACTCTTCAGGTAGACGGTGGCTGGTTTGTTCTGGCACTTGGTATACGCCTCTTCCGTAAGTAGCCCTGAGCGCGGGAAAGTCCGTCTGTGCGGACGTCCTGGACGGTGGTTAGACCTTCTTCCAGTCTAGTAACACGAACGAGGAACAGGCGAATCACTGACCGGCGGTCGAATCGGTGGCGTCCGCACGGGCGACTAAACTCGGTAGGTACTCGATTGCGGGAGAAATAATGCGATTCATCAATGATCCGTCCACCGACCTGACCTATGCTGATGTGTTTTTGGTGCCCTCGGCCTCGGAGGTGGTTTCGCGTTTTGACGTGGATCTCTCCGCCGCTGATGGGACCGGTTCGACGA